>JAPLKN010000124.1 GCA_026388075.1 Elusimicrobiota bacterium | reverse complement strand
CGGCGCTGGGTTTTTTCTACGGCGGATTAGTGAGAAGAAAAAATGTATTGGGAATATTAATGCAGTGTATGGTTGTTTTATGTATTTTGAGCCTGCAATGGATAATGTTCGGCTATAGCCTGGCTTTTCATCCGGGAAACGGTTTTATCGGTGGGCTTGAGTGGTCTTTTTTAAAAGGAGTGGGGCTTGAACCTTATAACAGCTATTCGGCAACGATACCCCACCAGTTGTTTATGATTTTTCAGGCAATGTTTGCGGTCATTACCCCCGCTTTGATAATCGGCGCTTTTGCCGAAAGAATGAAATTTTCCTCATTTCTAGTTTTTATGGTTTTATGGGCAACATTTGTATATGATCCGATAGCGCACTGGATATGGGGAGCGGACGGATGGCTGAAAAAACTGGGAACTTTGGATTTTGCCGGCGGAGCGGTGGTGCATATTAATGCGGGTATTGCGGCTATAGTTTCGGCTTTGGTAATAGGAAACCGCAGGGGGTATCAAGGAAAACCTATACCTCCTCATAATATACCTTTTACCGTTCTTGGCGCGGGGCTTCTGTGGTTTGGATGGTTCGGTTTCAATGCGGGAAGCGCTCTCGGCGCAAACGGCCTTGCCGTAAGTGCTTTTGTAGTAACGAATACCGCGGGCGCAACTGCTGGGCTTGTGTGGTCTATACTTGAATGGGTAATCAGCGGCAAGCCGACAACGCTCGGTATTGCAACAGGTGTGATAGCGGGTTTGGCCGCCGTCACTCCTGCCTCAGGGTTTGTTGATGTGTCAGGGGCCATGGCGATAGGTTTAGTATCAAGCGCCTTATGCTTTTTTGCTGTAGCATTTTTAAAGGCCAAACTGGGCTATGACGATTCCCTGGATGCGTTCGGCGTGCACGGAATCGGCGGAATATGGGGAGTAATAGCCACAGGTATTTTTGCAACAAAAATAGTCAATCCTGCCGGGGCTAACGGCCTGATTTTCGGGAATTTCAGCCAGCTTAAAATCCAGCTGATTGCTGCCACCGTTACGATTTTATACTCATCAATTATAACTTTCATAATACTTAAAATAATAGATGCGGTGATGGGAGTAAGAGTCGAAGACAAAGATGAATCAATGGGTTTGGACTTGTCACAGCATCATGAAGGCGCTTATACGGTACTTGAATAGAAAATACCCCCCTAGTTTTCTTCGAAAACTAAACAGGGGGGTGCCCAAAGGCAGCTCCGATTTAGTAAAAACTTATTGAAGTCGGGAGGTTTTATGAAACTAATTATTGCTGTAATTCAGTCTTACAAACTTGACGAAGTAAAACAAGAGCTTTATAAAGCTGAGGTAAATCTTATAACTGTTTCAGAAGTATTAGGGCACGGAAGGCAAAAAGGAATTACTGAGGTTTACAGAGGAGTTAAAGAAACAGGGAACCTCTTAAAGAAAATACGGCTTGAAATAGCTGTCAATGATAATTTTGTTGAACCGACGGTTAAAGCTATCATAAAAGGGGCAAGGACCGGAGAAGTAGGGGACGGCAAAATATTCATCCTTGACTTGCCTGAATGTATCAGGATAAGAACCGGTGAAACGGGAGGCGTTGCGATAGGGTAAAAAGACAGTAGGTAGGTTTTAGTAGGCAGGTATTAGGAAAAAATACCTTAAAAAAAATAACACTGAAACCAAGTGGAGTTAGAAAACGACAGCGGTGGTAAATAAAAAAAAGCGAAAATCAGGGATAATTACCCTATTTTGGTACTAAATTCACAAATATTTTGTATTTTGTTTCAAAGAATAACTATTTTTAAATGTAAAATATATTAATGAAGGACAAAGAAGTCCTCAAAATCATAGAAGATTTTGAGGACTTCTTATTTGTGCAGAATGTTATAAATTCCTGCATGACGCAGGAGAAAAAGACATTGCGGTCTTCGGTCCTAAGGGAGGGATTGATGGCTTTTTTCTTTTTAGGAGGGAAAAAATGAAAATATTAATGTTTGTTTTGTTAGGTTTAACGGTAGGTGCAGTCAGTTCGGTTTTTGGGACGCCTTCCACGCAAATCTGGAATCCGTCTACGGATATACAGGCAAAAGGGACCTTTCACCTGGGCATAGACAATTATTACTCGGTAACATCAAACGATACAAAAGCCTATGCTTCACCGACTTATGTCGGGTTAACCTACGGGGCGTTCAAAAACCTTGAAATTGGTTTTGATGTGGCCGAGCCATCAGCGGATCCGTTGTTTTTTAACCTGAAATATGGTATTCATGAGGCTGAAAAAATCCCTGCGTTGGCTGTAGGTGGTTTCAATTTCGGCGGGAAAAAAGATGTTTCTGATATGAACATTTTGTATGCCATTACCGCTAAAACATTTAAGCCTGTCGGGCGGTTTTCGCTGGGGTATTATAGCGGAAACGGTAAATTACTCCTTGATGAAAAGGGTGAAAAAGCAAATACAGGAGTAATTGTTAGTTTTGATCGGTATTTAAGTGAAAAGGTTTGGTTTGCAATTGATTATGCTTCAGGAAAAAGTGTTTACGGTTCCTTAAGTACTGGGGTATCGTATTCTTTTGCGCCAAATACAAGCATAATTTTTGGTTATGTAATGTATAACAACACTAATCCGATAATCAATAGGAACAATCAGTTTACAACGCAGTTGGATATAAATTTCTGACGCAGTCAGCCCCCCTGTTTAGTTTTCTATCCCTGATGATTTCTTCGAAATCAATACACAGGGGCAAGTCGAAACCTAGGCATGGGGGTGAAGTCCTGCAAAGCAGGACTTCAGGAGGAAAAAATGAAATACTTATTTAGGTTAGGATTGTTAGGATTTATGCTTTTAAGCGGGGTTTTACTCTGTGCCGAAGCAAAGGACAGCAGTCTGCCGGCTTCCGGCACAACTCAACAGGTTGCGGTTCAGTCGCAAACTGCCGTTCCAGCGCCGGCGCCCGCAAAGATTGACACTGGCGACACTGCCTGGGTAATAGTTGCGACCGCGCTTGTAATGGTGATGACTCCGGCGCTCGGGTTTTTCTACGGAGGCCTTGTCAGGAAAAAGAATGTGCTGGGTATTTTAATGCAGTGCATGATTGTATTGTGCGTTATGAGTCTTCAATGGGTTATTTTCGGGTACAGCCTTGCTTTTCATCCCAGTGACGGTTTTACTGGCGGTTTAGGGTGGGCTTTTTTAAAAGGAGTGGGGCTTGAGCCGTATGCTGATTATTCCGCCACGATACCTCATCAACTTTTTATGATATTTCAGGCTATGTTTGCGGTAATCACTCCTGCTCTTATCATCGGTGCGTTTGCCGAAAGGATGAAGTTTTCTTCATTTCTGGTGTTTATAGTATTGTGGGCAACATTCGTGTATGATCCCGTTGCGCACTGGGTCTGGGGTATGGGTGGATGGCTTAAGAAATTGGGAGCATTGGATTTTGCCGGAGGTACGGTTGTACATATCAATGCCGGAATCGCAGCGATTGTAACCGCATTAGTTTTGGGCAGGCGTAGAGGATACGATAATAAACCCATCCCTCCGCATAATATACCGTTTACCGTTCTCGGGGCTGGACTTTTATGGTTTGGTTGGTTCGGTTTTAATGCTGGAAGTGCGCTCGGTGCCAACGGTCTTGCGGTAAATGCGTTTGTTGTAACTAACACTTGTGCGGCAACGGCCGGTCTCGTATGGGCGCTTATTGAATGGCTTATGAGCGGAAAACCTACAACTCTTGGTATTGCAACTGGTGCTGTCGCTGGGCTTGTTGCTATTACTCCCGCAGCTGGTTTTGTGGACATTTCTGGTGCTTTAGCCATAGGCACGGGAGTAAGCATTGTTTGTTTCATCGCTGTAGCACTGATAAAACCAAGATTTGGATACGATGATTCTTTGGATGCGTTTGGTGTTCACGGCATTGGCGGTATGTGGGGTGCGATCGCGACCGGGATTTTTGCAACTAAATTGGTAAATCCTGCCGGAGCGGACGGCCTTATTTTTGGAAAATTTGCTCAGCTTAAGATTCAGCTAATAGCGGTCGGAATTACGGTTATTTACTCGCTGGTTGTGACAGTAGTTTTACTTAAGCTCATAGATATTTTTATGGGTCTTCGCGTTACGGACAAAGATGAATCGATGGGTTTGGACTTGTCACAGCATCATGAAGGCGCTTATACAGTATTGGAATAGCGGATAGCGGGTAGCAAATAGCGTATAGAAAAAGCAAAACACGAAAAGCAAACACCAAAGGCAGTTCCTATCCGCTAAACGCTATACGCTGTACGCTAGAAAATGGAGGAAAACATGAAACTAATTATTGCTGTAATTCAGCCTTACAAACTTGACGAAGTAAAACAAGAGCTTTATAAGGCTGATGTTAATCTGATAACTGTTTCAGAAGTATTAGGCCACGGAAGGCAAAAAGGAGTTACTGAGGTTTACAGAGGAGTTAAGGAAACAGGAAACCTCCTAAAAAAAATACGGCTTGAAATAGCTGTCAATGATAATTTTGTTGAACCGACGGTTAAAGCTATCATAAAAGGGGCAAGGACCGGAGAAGTAGGGGACGGCAAAATATTCATCCTTGACTTGCCTGAATGTATTAGAATTAGGACAGGTGAAAAAGGCGGGCAGGCAATAGGGTAGAAACAGTAGGTAGTAGATAGTCCTCGGACCCATAGGGTCCTATGGACCCGAGGGTAGGTAGGAGCTAGGTAAAAAAGGAGCTGGGTTTTAATTGATTTAAAGCCCGGCTTCTTTTTATTTCAAAAAGACAGCTGCGCCGTATCCCACGACCCGTGATTTATCGCCGGACGTTTTAGCTGAATTGGAATAATTTAACACCTTTATTTCTTTTGCTCCCAGATATTTAGAAGCAAACATTGTCGTATATATTGATTCTTCTCCACAGAAAACACAGTGAAGTTCGGTTATCCCTTGGGACATTAAATTGTCAATAGTCTTTTTTAATAGCTCAGGATCAAATTTTTCTAAAGCTTCCAAAGCGGATTTGTCTGTTTCTTTTGCCTCGGATTCGCTGGGATAATGAGACATATCAGAAGATGCAATAATTACCGTGCTCTCAGAAATTTTTAGCTCAATAATAGCTTTTGCGATTGCTTCGCCAATCTCTTTGCATTGTTGCATAGAAAAATTTCCCAAAAGAATAGGAACGATTTTGAAATTCTTTAAAACCCTTTGAAGAAAAGGCAGCTGAACTTCAAGGGAATGTTCAGAGATATGGGGGGCGGCATCAAGCGCCAAGAGTTTAGAATTCTTAATAATTTGCTTAGCAATTTTTTCATCCGTTTCAATATTTCCAAGCGGTGTTTTAAATTGGCCTTCAGGAAAAATTGCGCCGCAGTATAAAGGAAAGTTGTGGCAGTTACCTATTAAAATAACATTTTTTGCCGCAGTTTTTGAAAGGAGTTTATATGAATAAGCGGCTGTCTGAGCTGAAAATATGTATCCGGCATGAGGCACTAGGAAAGCAACCGGGGTACCTTTAATGCTTAAATTGGGAACATTGCCCAAAAATTCGTCAACCGTCAAAGAAAGTTCGTCAGGATTAGATGGATAAAATTGCCCCGCTACTGCCGGTTTCCTGATATTCATTGTTACCTCCCCAGTGGTAAGGGGTAAGACGCTTCGCTTTAAGTGTTAAGATTGAATTGGAAAATTGTTTTAAGGTTATTTTTGAAACTTATCACTTACCCCTTATCCCTTATAACTGCTGTTGTGTTTCCATTTCCCATGAATCAGGGCCGATGATTTTTTCAATATCTTTTAAAAACTCGTCAGTATATTTTACCTTCAAATCGGTTTCAATAGAGTATTCTTCGTTGGCAGCAACTAAAACATCCAAAACCACTGGCGATTTTCCCGGATATTTTTTAATTATCGTTTTAATATTTTCAAGGGTTTCTGTTTCAAGCCCCGCAGACGATATTTTTAGCCGGATAGTGCCGACATACGGCGCAAATTTTTGTTTTGCCTCGTCAATAGACATTATTTCTTCTGCCAGAAGCTCATTGCCCGAATCTCGGCCGGAAAGCCTTCCTTTGACTACAACAAAATTGTTAGGGACTATATATTTTGAAAGGCCGTTTTTGTAACTGCTGGGAAATACTACGACATCAATTTGTCCGTTTAAATCTTCTAACCGAAATCTTGCATAAGACTCATTTTTCGCTTTAGAGACAAGTTTTTTAGCATTTGTAATAATTCCGGCAACTCTGATTAAAGGAGAAGATCTCGGATCAGCGCCTCCCTGCGGAAGACGGTCAAGGCGGTACTGAGAATAGCAGAGGAGGTCCTGCTGATGCTTAGTTAAGGGGTGTCCTGAAAGATAAAAACCAAGAACTTCCTTTTCATTAGAAAGAGCGTCGTGTTCTGACCACGCATCAACTTTAATGCCGTTTATTTTGGTATCTGATATTTCAGTCATTTCAAACAAAAGGCCTTGCCCGATAGAAGCGTCCTGATTCTTACTGCCGGCAAGTTCTAAGGACTTGTCCAATTTAGTCATAAGATCGGCTCTTGTGAACAAGTAACTTTCGCCAAAACTGTCAAAGGCTCCGGCTTTTATTAATGATTCCAGAACTTTTCTATTTGCAGCATGGAGATAGGCTCTCATTATAAAATCTTGCCAGTTTTTAAAAGGGCCTTTTTCTTTTCTTGAATTAGTTATTGATTCAGCCACGCCTTCGCCTACATTTTTAATTGCGGTAAGGCCATATCTAATATTTCCGTTTTCTATTGAAAATCGCGGCTCCGAGAACTGTATGTCAGGAGGAAGAATTTTTATTTTCATTTTTTCCGAATCTGTAAGGTATGTGGCAAGTTTGCTTTCTTCTTCGTCTTTGCCTATAGCAGAGTGCCCTATCTCTGAATTTAATAAAGCTGCCATAAATTCTAAAGGATAGCGGGATTTTAAATAAGCGGTTCTATAAGAAATAATTCCGTATGCCGCGGCGTGTGATTTATTGAATCCGTAACCGCCGAAGTGAACTATTTGTTCAAATATTTTTTCGGCAAGCCTTTTTTCAATCCCTTTATTTTTTGCGCCGTTAATAAAATTTTCTCTTTGTTTTTCTATCTCTTCGGGAATTTTCTTGCCCATAGCCTTTCTAAGCCCGTCGGCTTGACCCGCAGAAAAAGCGGCAAGATCTGTTGCTATGCGCATTACTTGTTCCTGATAAAGGATTACTCCGTAGGTGTCTTTCAAAATCGGTTCAAGCAGAGGATGGTCATACTTTACTTTAGTGCGCCCGTGCTTTCTGGAGACAAAATCATCCAGCATTCCTGACCCCATCGGCCCGGGCCTATATAATGCTACTAAAGCGATAATATCTTCAATATTTGTCGGCTGAAGTTTTCTGATTAAATCCCGCATTCCTTTGGATTCAACCTGAAAAATACCGAGAGTGCGCGCTTCTAGGAAAAGCTGGTAAGTGTTTTTATCTTCAAGATCTATTTTTTCTATTGAGAATTTCGGATCGGTTTTATTTATTATTTCTACCGTTTCATCAATCACAGTAAGGGTTTTAAGGCCGAGGAAATCAATTTTTAAAAGGCCTAGTTTCGGCAGTATCGTTCCGTCATATTGGGTAGTGATTATATCTTTTGCGCCGCGCGACAGAGGGGAAAATTTTGTAATTTCTTCTTTAGCGATAACCATCCCGGCGGCATGAACTCCGGTATGGCGTTTAAGCCCTTCAAGCTTCTGCGCAGTTTTAAGAAGCTTTTCAATTTTATCATCAGATTTTGCGAGATTTTTTAATTCAGGGATCGTTTGAAGCGCGGTATAAATAGTTGACCCCATCGGAGGGATCATCTTGGCTATGCGGTCCGTTTCAGAAGGCGTAAATCCCATTACTCTTCCGACATCCCTTACAACAAGGCGCGCTTTCATAGCGCCAAAAGTGATTATCTGGGCGCAATTTTTATTACCGTATTTGTTTATTACATATTCAATTACCTTGTCTCGCCCGTTATCCGCAAAATCTATGTCTAAATCAGGCATTGATCTTCTTTCGGGATTTAAAAACCTTTCAAAAAGTAATCCGTAACGCAAAGGGCAGATATCAGTAATACCGAGCGAGTAAGCGACTATTGAGCCGGCTCCTGAACCGCGTCCCGGCCCTACGGATATGTTTTGAGATTTGGCAAATTGTATAAAATCCCAAACTATCAAAAAATATGAGGCAAATCCCATTTTGTTTATTATTGAAAGCTCATAATTAAGTCTTTTTTCAGGTATCTCGGCCGGTTCACTATAGCGTGTTTTAAGCCCTTTCCGGCAGAGTTTTTCAAGAAATTTTTCCGGAGTTTCGCCTTCAACAACAGGATAATGAGGCATGTAAAGCTGGTTAAAATCTATTTCAAGGGCAGTTTTCTCGGAAATTAAAAGTGTGTTTTTAATTGATTCAGGCAAATAAGAAAATAGTTTTATCATCTCTTCAGGGGGGCGGTAATAGAACTGATCGGAAGAAAACCTAAGCCGGCTAGGATCATCAAGAGTGCTGGCTGTTCCTATGCACAATAGCACATCATGATCGTAGGCGTCTTCCTTTTTAAGATAATGGCAGTCGTTTGTTGCAACGAGTCCGATATTAAGTTTTTTTGAAAGATCTATCAGGTGGGGAATTATTCTCCTTTGTTCTTCAAGCCCATTATCCATTATCTCAAGATAAAAGTTGCCATTGCCGAAAATACTGTTGTAGTCAACGGCAACTTTTTGGGCTGCGTCAAATTTTTCTTTTAATAAATTTGAAGCAACTTCGCCGGCAAGACAGCCCGACAAAGCGATAATTCCTTTTGAAAATTTATTTAAAATTTCTTTATCTACGCGAGGCTTATAGTAAAATCCTTCCGTAAAACCAACGCTGACAATTTGCATAAGGTTTTGATAGCCTTCAAAATCTTTTGCAAGGAGTGTTAAATGGTGATAATTTTCCCAATCATCAGATCTTTCTACTTTTTTGTCAAAACGAGAACCGGGCGCAACATAGACTTCACACCCGATTATTGGTTTTATTCCTGCTTCACGGCACACGGTATAAAATTCTACCGCGCCATACATATTGCCGTGATCCGTAATTGCAAGGGCGGGCATTTTAAATTCTTTAGCGATCGTTTGTATAAGAGGGGAAGGCTTGCCTTTATCATCAGTTAAGGCACAAGCTCCGTCCAATAATGAATATTCAGTATGGTTATGAAGATGAACAAATTCCGAATGGGTCATAATTCTCCAAAAGAAATGTTATTGGTGTGTGGCAGTAATTAGGATCCCCCTGGGGATTTACCCCGTTAGAGAATGCTGCCGATTAGGATTTAAAATTTATATTAATATTTCTAAAAGAAGAAAACTTTTTTCTTTTTTAATTAGCTTTTATTTCTCTAACGGGGTTAATTAACTTTGCTTATTGTACATAATAATTTTTTGTTTTCAAAAATATTTTCGCTGTTTTAAATTTGATTTTATATAATGTACTTCGACTCATCCTTCATAAGCTCAGGATTCGCTCAGTACTTCGTGGATCGACTCTTAAGAACGAAGGTTTTTTCGAGATAACTATCGAAGTATCCTGAGTGAGCCCTGATCCTAGTCAAAGGGCGAATCGAAGGATCATGTACCCTTATGAAAGACAAAAAGACAGCTGAAAGCCATCCTTTTAAGGATTTTTTTCCAAAAAATATAAAATATTTAATTGTCGGAAGCTTTCCGGGGCCGCGCAGGATATGGAAAACTCCATGGTTTTACGGAAGTAAATACAGCCAGTTTTGGAAAATAATGGAATGTTTGTACGGGTCATACCGGGATATGTCTTCTTTAGCGAAGAAAAGGAAACTTTTTACTGAACTAGAAGTAGGATTAACTGATATTATAAAAGTTTGTCAAAGGATTGATCATAATGCTTCCGATTCTAATTTAGTTCCGATATTATTCAATGATATTCCTAAAATGTTATATAGTCACCCCACAATAAAAACAGTTTTTTTTACAAGTTCTTTTGTTCAAAAACTTTATAACCAGAATTTTAAAGATAAAATTAAAAATGTTAATTTTATCATTTTGCCTTCTCCCTCACCTCGTTTTGCAAGGATGTCTTTGAAATCAAAAATACTTGCTTATGAGAAACATTTTCCCAAAAAATAAGCCATTCAACCTCGTAGGTTGTACGGCTAATAAAAAAAGCCGACGAGAGGACTTGAACCTCCGACCAGCGGTTTACAAAACCGCTGCTCTACCACTGAGCTACGTCGGCTCTTTGTTAAACTAAAGCAACGCTTAAAAAATACTAAATATTTAGAATAGTGTCAAATTGATTTTTAGGCGAAACTTTTGTAATATGCCGTTTATAGATTTTGGAACATAGCCAGGTGGAATATGAGGCAGGAAAAGATCACTTCAAAAGCTAACTCTAATATAGTAAGGCTCAGAAAGCTTCTTAACGACAAGGAATTCAGGCACGAACAATCAGCGTATGTCGTGGAAGGCCGGCTTGCTTTGGGCGATTTGAAAAAAGTTAAAGACCTTTTTGTTTGCGAAGGAGTTGAAATTCCAGAAATAAAGTTTGACCGCATGTTTTTAGTTGAAAAGAAAGTATTTGAAAGCGTAAGCGCAACCCAAAATAGCCAGGGTTTGCTGGGTGTGGCGGAGCTTATTCTTTTTGATTCTTCAAAAATAGATTCCTCTTCAAGATATGTTTTTCTTGACCGTCTTCAGGATCCGGGAAATATGGGGACTATTATACGAACGGCGGCAGCTTTTGGATTAAAAGGGATAATTTTTTTGAGCGGAACAGTTGATCCGTTTTCTTCAAAAGTTGTAAGAGCTTCAGCCGGAAGCTTGGAAAAACTTGAAATTATAAAAATTAATGAATATTCACAGCTTAAACCTTTTACGGTAATTGCGGCAGACATTCGCGGTGAAAGCCTTAATTCTTTTAAATGGCCTGAAAGTTTTATTCTAGTTATAGGTAACGAAGGGGGAGGCTTAGCTGATGGGCTTCTGCCTTTTGCAAAAAAACGAATTTCAATACCTATGTCAGGAAATGTTGAATCTTTAAATGCTGCGGTTTCGGCGGGGATTTTGCTATATTGTGCGTCTATCCGTTAGATAATGTTAACCTATCAAATTTTAAATATCAGATTTGAGATTTGAAAAGAGGTAATTTATGAAATACGAAAGATTTGAGGACGTACCGGTGTGGAAAGATGGAATCAGACTGGTTGTTGAAGTTTTTAGGTTAACTGAAGATAAAAGATTCCGTTTTAAAGGAGATATAGCAAATCAGCTTCAGCGGGCAGCTCTTTCTGTTTCCAACAATATCGCCGAAGGTTTTGAACGCGGGACAACTCAAGAATTAATAACGTTTTTATATTATTCACGGGGTTCTGCCGGAGAGGTCAGGTCAATATTAGCTGTTTTGGAGCAGATGCCGGTTTTTGATGATCTGAAATCTCAAATTTCAAATTTGAAATCATCAGTTGAAGCAATTTCCCGCCAGATCCGCGGGTGGGCTAATTCTATGCAGAACACAGCAATTCAGGGGCAGAGATATTTAAATGAGAAATCAAAACAATCGTTTGAAAGGGAAAAAGGCCGCAAGGAGTTTGAAAGGTCATTAAAAAAGTATATACGCCCGGAAGAAAATTCTCAAAATTGAAATCCATGCTTGATATATAATATTCAAAACATTCATCTTGCTTTCTGTTTGTAAATTTCGTAAAGAATAACGGCTGCCGCGCAAGAAGCGTTAAGAGAAGATATTTTTGAGGTTTGAGCTATTGATACTAAAATATCGCATCTTTCTTTGACTAATCTTGATATGCCTTTTCCTTCACCTCCGATAACAAGAGCCAGAGGAAATGAAAATCTTTCTTCTTCAATAGGTTTGTTGTTTCCTTCAGCGCCTGCCACCCAAAATCCCTTTTCTTTGAGCTGACTGACGCATTCCGCGATATTGGTTACTCGCGCAATTGGAATATGTTCGCTTGCGCCCGCCGAAGTCCGGCTTACAGTATCCGTAAGCCCCGCTGAACGCCATTTACCTATCACAATACCGTTTGCTCCGAAAGTAACCGCGCTACGTATTATCGCGCCCAGATTGTGAGGATCTTCTATATTGTCCAAAATCACGATAAAAGGTTTTGCGTCACTTTGAACTTTTTTTAACAGCTCATCAATGTCCAGATAAGAGGCCGATGTTATTTCTGCAACTACGCCTTGGTTATTTTCTTTTGAAAGTTTGTCCAGCTTTATCGGCGGAACGTTATGGATAGGAATTTTTCTTTCTTTTGCTAACTTTACTATTTCTTCAATCACCGAACCCCGGGCCTGATTTGAAAGAAGTATTTTATTTACAGTTTTTTGGCCGGCTCTAAGAAGTTCTTTAACTGGGTTTCGCCCGGAGATATATTCACTCATATTTTCTTGTACGCAGTTGATTTTGCATTCGGATTATCTTCTATTCCATATCCCAACTGTTCGATCTGTTTACGCACTTGATCTGATTTCTTCCAATCTTTTTGTTTCCTGAATTCCTCTCGTTGGGAAAGAAGAGTAATCACTTTTTCGGGGATTGCTTCAGATTCTCTCAAAGGAATACCGATATATTTTTCCATTAACATTTTCAGAGTGTTATATGCTTTGTTATAGAATGCCCGGTCAGGATTTCCGTGCATTTCGTATTTAAGTTTGTGCAGTTCAGAAAGTGCATTTTCTGTATTGAAATCGTTGTCTAGAGCTTCAAGGAAACTGCTTTTTGCTTTTGATTTCTCGTCACTCAATTCTTCTTTTGAGGGAAGGTCTCCGATGTTCGTAAACATGGTCTTCAACTTTATGCTGGTATTGTCGAGCCCTGCGAGCGCGTTTTTTGCTGCCAGCAGCTTCTCTTCGGAAAAATCAATCGGGCTCCGGTAGTGTTGGGACAGGAGAAAATATCTTACCACGCGCGGCTCGTATTTTTCAAATATATCTTTCAGGGTAAAAAAGTTGCCGAGGGATTTAGACATCTTTTCTTTATTTATTGTCACAAAACCGTTGTGAATCCAGTATCTGACGAAGGGTTTACCAGTCGCGGTTTCGGTCTGTGCGATCTCGTTTTCATGGTGGGGAAAAATCAGGTCCTGTCCGCCGCCGTGTATATCAATTGTGTCCCCGAGAATAGTAGTTGACATCACCGAGCATTCTATGTGCCAGCCGGGGCGGCCTTTGCCCCAGGGGCTGTCAAACGATACTTCGGCCGGTTCTTCCGGCTTTGATTTTTTCCAGAGCGCAAAATCTAAAGGGTCTTTTTTATTTTCATCTATTTCTACTCTTGCGCCGCTTTTCAAATCCTCAATATTTCTTTTTGAAAGTTTGCCGTAATCCGGAAAATTGCGCACCGAAAAATACACATCGCCGTCTAAAATGTAGGCAGCCCCTTTTTTTATGAGCTTTTTTATGAACTTAATTATTTGCGGGATATATTCGGTTACTTTCGGGTATTTATCGGCGGATAAAACATTAAGTTTACCGATTTGAAGGAAGTAGTTTTCTATGTTTTTTTCAGCCAGCTTTTTAGGGCTGACTTTCAGCTCGTTAGCCCGTTTAATTATTTTGTCATCAATGTCCGTAAAATTTTGGATATAAGTTACCTTATAACCGGAGTTTATAAAATGCCGTCTGATAACGTCAAATGTAACATATGCGCGGGCATGGCCCAGATGAACTTCATCATAGGGCGTAATGCCGCAGACATACATTGTTACCTTATTTTTCTTAAGCGGTTTAAACTCTTCTTTTTTCTTAGAAATCGTATTAAATATTTTTATTGACATTTTATCCTTATCGAGATTTTTGAATTATTTCAGTGCCTGTTTTGATCGTCTCAGAAAATGGAACTTCATTTCTTTCCGATCAGGGCAATAGATATTGAGGCAATACCTTCCCCGCGGCCTATAAAATCCATTCCTTCATTAGTGGTTGCTTTTATTCCTATTCTTTCCTTTGGCAGGGAAAGCGCTTTGGACAACACTTTTTTCATTTGTAAAATAAAAGGAGAAATTTTAGGTTTTTCAGCAATTATTACGGAATCAATGTTTTTTATTTTAAATTTTTTTGATTTAAGTTTTTCAATCACTTTTTTAAGAAGTATTATGCTTGAAATATTTTTGTAGCGCAGGTCATCGTTTGGGAACAAATGCCCGATATCATCCATTCCCGCAGCGCCTAAAAGGGAATCCATTATAGAATGAACTAAAACATCGGCGTCACTATGGCCAAAAAGGCCCAAAGAATATTTAATTTCTATTCCGCCCAAAATCAGTTTTCTTCCTTTTTTAAAACGATGTGCATCGTATCCTATTCCAACAAGCATTTTTTCCTCTTTACCCTGTAAATAAAATTTTAAAATCTGCTGGCTTTTAATACTTCATTTATTTTTATCGGCCTTGTGTAATTGTGACATAATCGTTTGAAACAAAATTTCTGCGGGGTTTATTCTGATTTCAAAAGCAACTCAGCTATTTTTAAATCCCTTGGCTCGGTTATCTTTAAATTGTTGTAATCCCCGTTAACAATTTTTACTTTTCCACCGACTATTTCAATAAGCTGGGCGTCATCGGTAGTTTTAGGGGAGATCTTTCTTGAGTAAACCTTTTGAATTAAAGTTTTCTTGAAAATCTGCGGAGTCTGGGCAAGCCGCACGGAATTGCGCGGAATAGTTTTTTCAATAAATGATGAAGCGTTTACCTTTTTTACGGTATCTTTTGCCGGCACGGCAACTATCGCTGCACCGTATCTTTTTGCCGCATTAAAACATTCAATAATCTCTTTAATTTTTATAAGAGGCCTTGCCCCGTCATGTATCGCAACGTATTCTATATTTTTCTTTAGTTTCCTAAGCCCTGATTTTACAGAGTCAAATCTTTCTTTTCCTCCGGCTATCAGCTCAATATCATATTTATTAGCATAGGGCCCAAGCTGTAGCAGATAATTTTTTGGGACCACTACAATTATCTGCGAGAATATTTTTGATTTTTTAAAAGCGAAAACACTCCATAAAAATACGGGGATTCCGTTAAGTTTTACAAACTGTTTAGGAATATCGGGGCTGAATCTTTTGCCTAATCCTGCGGCAACAATTATGGCAGCTGCGCTCATTGTGCTTTACCCCGTTAGAAATAGCCTAACTTTAGTTAATTTATGAAATTATGAAAAATTTATTTACAATATCTTTAGTTGATAATTCTACTTATAGTCTAACTATTTCTAACGGGGTGTACCCCAGAAATAGCTTAACTTTTACTAATTTATGAATTTATTAAAAAATATTATTTACAATATCTTTCGTTGATGACTCTTTTAATAATCTAACTATTTCTAACGGGGTGAACCGTTTGAATAGTCTTTGTTGGATTCGCTTGCAGGATGGGTAAACACCATGCGGCCTGACGAAGTCTGCAGAATTGATGATACGGTTACTTCAATTCGTTTTCCTATATATCTTCTTCCGTCTTCTATGACGACCATTGTCCCGTCATCCAAATACCCTACAGCCTGTTTCTGCTCTTTTCCTTCCTTAACCGGAAAAATCATCATGGTTTCGCCGGGAAGATATACAGGTTTTAACGAATTAGAAAGATCATTAATGTTTAAAACGGTAACACCCTGAAGAGTTGCAATTTTATTAAGGTTAAAATCAGTGGTAACTATTTTTGCCTGGAGGTCCTTGCCTAAAAGCAATAATTTTTTATCAACTTCTTTTATCTCAGGATAGTCTTTGTCAAATATTTTTACGGTCACTTCTTCCATTTTTTGAAGCTGTGCAATAATATCAAGGCCTCTTCTTGCGCGCATCCTTTTATGGTTATCCGATGAATCGGCAAGTTTCTGAAGTTCTTCCAAAACAAAACGGGGAAGAACTAAGACTGCGGATATAAATTTTGTTTCAGCAATATCGGCTATTCTACCGTCAATAACAGCGCTTGTGTCAAGAATAATTACGTCGGTGGATCTTTTTCGCGCGCCTTTTTTGAAAATATCTCTGTCTAAGAGGTCTAGTTCGCTTTTTTTGTGAACTGCTATCACTAGGCCTAAGTAAGCAAAAATGATTTTAATTACAAGGTTAAAATCTCTTACAATTTCATAGAGTTTCTGGTTTTCAGTAAGATAAATTGTGTAATCAAGAAGTTTGGCTATAATTAAGCCAAGCACGATGCCTAGGATTCCGATAATCAGTGTATCCAGAGGGATTGATTGTATAACCAGTTCAACTATAATAATTATCAATGAAAGGGTAAAACCAATCAAAGCGGCGTTAAGTGTTTTAGAAACCTGGAAATAGGCTATTGTAGGCCCTGCTAAAAGAATAAGTATTCTTGCAAGCCAGATAATCAATTTAATCACTCCTTTTTAAAGAATTGAGCAAGGTTTTTTTCATAACATTAACCGGCGCTTTTTTTCCGGTCCATATTTCAAATGATATCGCACCTTGCGATAAAAGCATGCCGAGTCCGCTAAAAGCTTTCAACTTTAATTTTTTAGCATCCTTTAGCAACTTTGTTTCCCGGTTGTAAACGAGATCATAGACGAAAAGATTTTTTTTCAGAAATTTCGGATCAATAAGGCCGGGGTCTTTTTTATGCATCCCTACGGGAGTCGCATTAACTAAAATATCAGTGTTTTGAATTTTAGTTTTCCATATTTTGAAGGGTACATATACTGCTTTTTTTGTTTTTCTTGCAAGTTTTTCAGCAAGAGTTTCTCTTTTGTCGGATATATATATTTTTTTTGCCCCGGCCCAGGATAATGCAGACGCTACCGCTTTTCCGGCGCCGCCGGCACCAATGATTAAAGCGGTTTTTCTTTTAGGATTAAATCCGCAGTTCATCAGATCTTTAAGAAATCCTTTTCCATCGGTATTATATCCGACTAATTTACCGTTTACATTTTTTACAGTATTGACACTGCCGATCTTTTTTGCCAAAGGATCAATTTTATCCAAATATTGAATTATCCTTTCTTTGAGGGGAACAGTAACGTTAATGCCCGAAATATTAAGCGATTTTAAGGACAGGACCGCATTTTTTAAATCTTTGGGATCAACCTCAAAAGGGATATACATGCAGTTAAGATTAGAAGATTTGAATGCAGCATTATGCATTGACGGAGAAAGGGTATGTTTTATGGGATAGCCGAAAATACCGAAAATTTTAGTTTGGCCTGTAATATTCATTTGGAGAATTCTTTTAAGTTTCCTTTTATTTCTTTATCGTTCGGGACAATTCTTGAAAGGCGCTGCCATGTCTGATTTGCTTTGTTTTTATCGCCCGCCGCAAGGTATGTATATGCTATTCTTTTTAAAGCCTCAGTGTTGCCCGGATAGGATTTGAGAACTGTCTTATATTTTTCTAAAGCTTTATCAAACTTTCCGGTGCAGTAATCCTGCATCGCCGTATACATCAAGTGATCAACACTCATGCTGGTCAATCTTTTTTCATTTTCATCTTCCAGCATATTGGCTAGCGAAGTAAAGCCCATATAAAGTGCTATAAAAGATAAGCAAAAGAATAAGATTGCAAGCTTTTTGCGCTTAAGAAGTATAATCCGGTCATTAAATATTATTTCGCGTGCGATGCGGTTCAGGCTTAAAACTAGGTCCGATTTATACAAATAAATTAAGCCTAAAAAGAAAAAAACAATGCCTGCAAAAATCTTTAAAAATATCATATTAGGTATGAGAATCTTATCAAAAAAGTGAGCAAAGTGTCAATTTTTATTTATAAAATATTGTTATATTGTTACGGATTTTTGAAATCGAAAAATTATTTGACAATTCAAATATAAAAAGTTAAAATCAAATTAAATTATCTTGGGATTATTGTTGTCTTTTCCAAAAATAGATAATAATATAATAATAAATAATTATTAGCTTTGGCCATAAAAGATTTTGGCCAAGGGAGGCTATTATGTATGAAGACTCTAGTTCAAAAATAAAAGGTGAACAATCCTATCCTTTTGTGGATAAAACCGGATTGCCCAGAAATTATGGTGATACAAAAATCATTATTCTCCCAAGAGATCCGATGTGGATGTATGCATATTGGGAAGTTCCTCCCAAAGTATTTTCTGACCTTAGCAAAAAACTCGGCGAGCAAAATTATAATTCAAGCAAATGGACGCTGCGGATTTACGATGTGACCGGGGTAACATTTAATGGGTCAAACCACCACAAATATTTTGATATTTCAATAGACTACTGGGCTGAAAACTGGTATATAAATGTCAGAGAAGCAAACAGGGCTTGGTGTGTTGATCTTGGCATTATAACCCCGGACGGAAAATTCGTAACAGTTGTAAGATCAAATGTAATCATCATGCCGCGCCAGGGAATTTCCCCTATTACGGATGAACAGTGGGCTATGCTTCAACAGGAATTTGAAAGGCTCTTGAGGCTTTCAGGCGTGGATAAGATAGGAAAAAGTTCTTTTGATGTAGCAAAGCTTATGCGCGAACGCTGGGAGGAAATAGTATCAATATCTTTGCCCGGCTCTCCGATGGGCGCAAGTTCTTGGAGAAAAATCAATGTTCCGGAAGAAAAAGCAAAAGGGTTCTGGCTTAGGGCTGATACCGAACTGATTGTGTACGGAGCAACAGAATCAAATGCAAAGCTGACCGTTCAGGGAAAAGATGTTAGGCTGAATCCTGACGGTTCTTTTTCACTCCGATTTTATTTGCCTGACGGCAAACAGGAATATCCCATTGAAGCCACTTCGGCAGATGGAAAAATGAAAAGGCAAATAACTTTCCACGTTGAACGAAAAGCCAAATAGGCGTTTTATTTAAAATTTTAGAATTAATTGTTCAGGACAGATCTCGGCAGAGATCTGTTTTTTTCAGTGCTAATTTGAAGAAATTATTTTACTTCTAGAAAACAATTTCTGGAAATCGATCGGAGAATGATTTTATGAAACCTAAGGGTTACTTGTGTCTTCAGCTTCATGCTCACCTTCCGTTTGTCCGTCACCCGGAGTTCCCTGATTTTCTAGAAGAAGACTGGCTTTATGAAGGGATAACTGAAACCTATCTGCCTCTATTGTCAGTGTTTGAATCGTTAATGAGAGACGGCGTTGATTTTAGAGTTACTATGACTTTAACCCCGCCTCTTGTAGGAATGCTTTCCGACTCTTTGCTTCAAAGCAGGTACTATGAGCGTCTTAACAAACTCATTGAACTTTCTGAAAAGGAAGTCTGGCGTACCAATACAATTCCTGAATACCACTCTACCGCGCTGATGTATGAAAGAATGCTTAAAGAGGGGCGCAGGATATGGGAAAAATATCACGGGAATATACTGTTCGGTTTCAAGGACTTTCAGGATGCGGGAAAACTGGAAATTATTACCTGCTGCGCAACGCACGGATTTATGCCCTTAAAAATAAACGAAAGAGCTATGAGGGCTCAGATTAAAGTGGCTGTCCAGGATTATGAAAAACATTTTGGGAAAAAACCTAATGGTATCTGGCTTTCCGAATGCGCTTATGATCCGGGGATAGACAGGGAACTTAAAAAAGAGGGCTTGAGATTTTTCTTTCTTGAAGCGCACGGGATTCTTTACGGCACTCCGCGCCCAAGGTTCGGCGTTTTCGCTCCCGTATATTGCCCTACCGGGGTTGCGGCGTTCGGAAGGGATCTTGAAACGGCCCACCAAGTATGGAGCGCTGAAACCGGCTATCCGGGAGACCCTGACTACCGGGAATTTTACAGGGATTTAGGGTATGATTTAGAGTATGATTACATCAGGCCTTATCTTCATTCCGACGGGGTCAGAAGAAACATCGGTTTGAAATATCACAGGATTACAGGCAAAGTCCCGTTGGGTCAGAAACATCCCTACAATCCTGAATGGGCATCAAACAAAGCTGCTCAGCATGCGGCAAATTTTATGTTCAACCGCGAAAAGCAGATAGAATATCTCAGCGGTGTTTTGGGAAGAGAGCCCCTGATTGTTTCAATGTACGACGCCGAGCTTTTCGGCCACTGGTGGTTTGAAGGGCCCCAGTTTTTGAACTTTTTGTTCAGAAAAATTCATTACGACCAGAATGTTTTCACAATGATAACGCCTTCTGAATATCTTCAAAAGTATCCCAAAAATCAGGTATTAACACCGGCTGCTTCAAGCTGGGGCGACAAGGGATATTATGAAGTCTGGCTTAACGGCACGAATGACTGGATTTACCGCCATCTGCATAAAGCTGCAGACAGAATGGTGGAACTAGCCTCATCCAATCCTGATGCTTCGGGAATGAAAAGAAGAGCGCTAAACCAGGCCGCAAGAGAGCTTCTTTTAGCACAGTCATCAGACTGGGCGTTTATAATGACAGCAGGAACAATGGTTGCATACGCTGAAAAAAGGACTCGTGACCATATATCAAATTTTACAAGACTTTATGAGCAGATTAATTCAAACTCAATAGACGAGGGTTTTTTGGGGCATCTTGAATATAAAAATAATATCTTCCCCGAAATAGATTACAGGGTATATCTGTAATTTTGTTTAATTAAAATATTATGGCTATAACTAATCTGAATTTTGCTGACCGCGAGCTGCTTATTTTTTTGGGCGCTTTTGCGTTAATGTGGTTAGCGATAATTTACGAACGCAAAAGGGTCAAAATAGAAGTAAATAAGGCATTAGAAAAACTTAAAAAATCTCAAGGTAACTTACAAAACTTAGTAATTGATATTGACGGGCTTTCTTCCAGGCTGACGGAAATTCATGAGTTCACAATGTCAGCGATAGAAATCGGAACTAAAGAAGTTCTTGGCAAAGCAATAGTTGATTTGGGCTGTAAAATAACACATGCGGCCGCAGGTTCTGTTATGCTGATAGACCCGTCTAAAAGCGAACTTAACATAATTGCTTCAAGAGGGATAAATGATCAAATCGTGAACGCTATAAAAGTAAAATTGGGAGAAAGCATTTCCGGCAGGGCAGCTCAGACCGGCAAAGCAATTTTTGTTGAAGATGTAGAAAAAGACGAAAGATTCTTAAAGCCTAATGATAATTTACGCTATACTTCAAGTTCTTTCATTACAATGCCGCTTCGGGTACGTGACAAGGTATTAGGCGTATTAAATGTTAATAGCCCGGATGATGGCAAAAAGTTTGAAGAAAAAGATATGCTTCTGTTGTCGGTTCTTGCGGACCAGTCCGCGCTTTTATTTGAAAATATTGATCTCTATGACAACATACAGAACTTTTACTTAGAAATAATACAGGCTCTTGCCCGAACGATAGATGCAAAGGATTCGTATACCCACGAGCATGCCGACCGAGCGCGAAAATATGCCCGTCTGATTTGCAAAAAATTGAATCTGCCCGAACCTCTTATCCGGCATATTGAATATGCGGCCCTGGTGCACGATATAGGAAAAATCGGGATAAAAGAAGAGATTTTAAATAAAGCCGGAAAACTTGAGCCTGAAGAAGAAGAGGCCTTAAGGAAGCACCCGGTAATAGGAAACCGCATAATAGAACCGGTAGCTTTTTTATCTCCGGTTGCCCCGATGGTTCACCATCATCATGAGTGGTATAATGGGGAAGGGTACCCTGACGGTCTTGCAGGGGAAGAAATTCCTTTAGGCTCACGAATTGTCTCGGTGATTGACGCTTATGATGCCATGACGACTGACCGGCCTTATCATAAAGCATATCCAAAAGAAGATGCTATCAAAGAGCTTATAAACAACAGGGGAAAACAGTTTGACCCCAAAGTGGTAGATGCTTTTTTGCAGGCTTTGAATGAAGAAAAGAAATGATAATTGCTGTCGGCAATAAGCGATCAGCTTTCAGCTAGAAACAGAACAAAAGAGCAGTAAAAAAATTTATTCCTGAAAGCTTAGGGCTCAAAAAATGGCAGGAACACTATATCTGGTTCCAACACCGATCGGTAATCTGGCCGATATAACTCTTCGCGCTCTGGATATTTTAAAGAAGGTAGATTTTATAGCCTGCGAAGATACCAGGCAGACCGTAAAATTGTTAAATCACTTTAACATACAAAAAAAATTGGTCAGCTTTTACACATTTAATCAGAATAAAAGAATTCCGGAACTAATTGAAGGATTAAAATCAGGTAAAACTATTGCTCTGGTTTCTGATTCCGGAACACCGGGAATTTCGGATCCCGGTTATTTTCTTATTTCTAAAGCTGTTGAAGAAAAAATTCCGGTTATTTCATTGCCGGGTCCAAGCGCTGTTGTTACCGCACTGGTAGGTTCGGGCCTTCCTACCGACGGATTTATTTTTTTAGGTTTTTTAAAAAGAAAAGCCGGGAAACTTAAAAAAGAACTTAAAAAAGCGTCTGAACTTAATAAAACAATCGTTTTTTATGAATCGCCGTATAGAATAAAGAAAACACTGGAACTTTGTCTTGAAATATTTTCCGAAGACACGAAAGTGGCGCTCGCGCGGGAACTGACAAAAACATTTGAAGAATTTATAAGGGGCACTTTAAAGGAAGTAATAGAAACTGTCGGCAGCAGAAAACTTAAAGGGGAGTTTGTAGTAATAATTTCTGCAGTAAAAGACAAAGGCGTTTAGAAAGTTAAAAAGATTAGAAAAATAACTTTTAAATATTTTTAAACTTCAAACATTGTTTTAAATAGCATCAGGGAGCAGATATGATCAAAATCGGAATTATCGGGATAACAGGTTTTACAGGGGAAGAACTGCTGAAAATTCTTTTAAAGCATAAGAATGTTAAAATTTCCGTATTGCAGGGAAGGACTTCTTCTGAAGTAAAACCGTTAAAACAAATATATCCGAATTTATCCCAAATTGATATTAATTGCGAGCCTTTAGACATCAAGGGATTAAGCGATAAGTGCGATGTGGTTTTTCTTGCTTTGCCTCACAGAATTTCATTTGAAATTGTTCCCGAGATAATAAAAGCGGGTAAAAAAGTCATAGATTTGTCGGCAGACTTCAGGCTTAATGACGGGCAGATTTATGAAAAATGGTATGGTTCAAAACATACTGCCACGCATCTTTTAACGGAAGCGGTTTATGGTTTGCCGGAAATTTACAGGGAAAAAATAAAAAAAGCCAAGCTGATAGCAAATCCGGGATGTTATCCGACAAGCGTAATTTTGGCCTGCGCGCCGGCCATGAAGAAAAATATTGTTGAAAGTTCTTCCTTAATAGTCGATTCTAAAAGCGGTATTTCAGGTGCCGGAAGAAAAGCCGCTGAAGAATATTTTCAAAAAGAGCATCCAAATTTCAGGGCTTACAATATTGGCGGTATTCACAGGCACATACCGGAAATAGAACAGGAGCTTTCTAAAGTTGTAGGTGAGAAAGTTGTATTGACTTTCACCCCGCATATAATCCCTATTGAAAGAGGGATGCTGTCTACAATATATTTGGATTTAAAAAAGAAGATATCTACTGCGGATATAATTTCTTTATACTCGGAATTTTATAAAAATGAGCCTTTTGTTAGAGTATTAAAAGAAGGGGAACTCCCGTCAACAAAAAATGTAGTAAACACGAATTTTTGTGAAATCGGGCTTAAAGTTGATGACAGGATTAACAGGCTCATAGTAATTTCTGCTATAGACAATCTTATCAAAGGCGCTTCGGGGCAAGCTGTGCAAAATATGAATATTATGTTTAACCTTGGCGAAGAGGAAGGCTTAAAATAATGATTCCTAAAGATTTTCTTTTGGGCGGTATTCATTGCGGGATAGCAAAAAAGTTTCAAAAAAAGGACCTTGCCCTTTTATATTCCAAAAAACCAGCCAAAGCTTATGGTATGTTTACGTCTAATCTTTGCAAGGCTGCTCCGGTTTTAGTAAGCCAAAAACATTTAAAGATGAATAAGACAAATGTTCGCGGAATTATTGCAAACTCCGGCTGTGCCAATGCTTGTACCGGGCTCAAAGGATTTAAAAATGCCGAAGAAATGTGCGGCCTTGCCGGGAAATCTTTGGGAGTGAAAAAAGAAAATTTCCTGGTAGCTTCAACCGGCGTAATAGGAAAACATTTGCCGATAGAAAAAATATCTAAAGGGATAAAAATACTATCCGGCAAAATCGGCTTTTCTAAAAAAGACGAGCTATCCTGCGTGCAAGCTATTATGACCACTGATACTTTTACTAAAATTTCCAGCGGATCTTTTAAAATAGGGAACAAAAAAATAAATATCTGGGGATGCGTTAAAGGCGCCGGCATGATTCATCCTGATCTTAAAAAACCTCATGCGACCATGCTTTCTTTTATACTGACGGATGCAAATATATCAAATAAAGCGGTTGAAAAAGCCCTGTCTAACTCTATAGAAAAATCATTTAACTGCGTCTCCGTGGACGGAGATACTTCAACAAATGATTCTGTCTTTTTGCTTGCTAACGGGGCAGCCGGAAATTCTCTTATTGCCGAATCAGGCAAAGCCTTTGATATTTTTTCTAAAAACCTTTTAAAAGTTTGTCTTGATCTTGCAAAAAAACTTGCTAGAGACGGAGAGGGAGCGACCAAACTCATTGAAATAGAAGTTAATGGCGCAAGAGATAAAAATGGCGCAAAAAAAATAGCGTCAACCATAGCGACTTCACCTCTTTTTAAAACCGCTATATTCGGTAATGATGCAAACTGGGGAAGAATAATGGCGGCTGCCGGCAGGTCGGGAGTATCATTTAAACCTGAAAAAGTTGATGTATGGATCGGTAATGTTTGCGTTGCAAAAAAAGGCATAGGCGCAAATTTCTCTGAAGAAAAAACTAAAAGGATATTACATAACAAGGAAATAAAAATCACTGTAAATTTAAATTCGGGAAAAGAAAGCGCGAAATATTATACTTGCGATTTTTCTTTTGACTATGTAAAAATTAATGCCAGCTATCGAAGTTAGAAAAGTTATGAAAGTTATAAAGTTTAAAGTTAAAAAGAAAAAGCTTTAATAAATTATTCAATAAGATTAAACTTTTATACGTTGTTAAATAAAATGAAGACAGAAGTCTTTTAAATTTTGTAGAAATAAATGAAGATGCAAAAAAACTTATTGAAAAGTTTTGGCCGGGGCCGCTGACAATTGTTCTTCCTACAACACATCTTGGGAAAATTGCCATGGGCGGAAGAAAAGACGCGGGTATCAGGATACCAAAAGATAATATCGTTTCAATGTTGGTTAAATCTTTCGGATTTCCCATTGCAACTACCAGTGCAAATATTTCAGGTAAGCCGAGCTCAAGAAAGGTTTCGGAAGCCTTAAAATATTTTAAAGGTAAAGTTGATCTTATACTTGACGGCGGAGAATGTAAAGTTGGTAAGGAATCGTCAGTTATAGATATGCAAAAATTTCCTTATGTTATTGTCCGGAAAGGCTGCGTGCCAGGGCACGAGTTACTTGAGTGCCTGCAAAAAAAAGACAGGTTGAAAGCGGGACAAACTTAGGTTGAGAACCCATGTTTAGAGAAAAACAGGTTAAGGCTAATAAACAGCAGGTTAAGAATACGAAAGGTTTAGGTTGATTGAAATATATGTTTTTCTAAGTCTTAACCAGTAGTTATCTCAACCTGCATTAAAAAGGAGCTAAGATGAGTTCAATATCAAAACAAGATCCTGAAGTTTATAATGTATTAGAAAAAGAACTTGAACGGCAAAGATTTACTCTTGAGTTGATAGCTTCGGAAAATCATGCTTCGCAAGCGGTCTTGGAAGCTCAAGGGTCGGTATTGACCAATAAATATGCCGAAGGTTACCCGGGAAAAAGGTATTACGGCGGATGTGAGTTTGTGGACATGGCGGAAAGCCTGGCCATAGAACGAGCTAAAAAACTTTTTGGCGCGGAACACGTAAATGTGCAGCCCCATTCAGGGACGCAGGCAAATATTGCGGCATATCTTTCACTTATTAATATCGGCGATACTATGATGGGTATGAGTTTGGCTCACGGAGGGCATCTTACTCACGGAAGCCCAGTAAATTTTTCAGGGAAATATTATAAAGTCATTCCATATGTCGTCAGGCAGGACACCGAACTAATTGATTATGATGAGATGGAAAGACTTGCCAAAGAAAATAAGCCTAAATTAATAATTACCGGGGCAAGCGCCTACTCAAGGGTATGGGAATGGAAAAAAATTAGGGAAATAGCCGATTCCATAGGTGCATTTATAGTTGCAGACATCGCCCATTACGCAGGATTGATCGCAGCCGGTATATATCCTTCGCCTATTGAATACGCTGACATTGTTACTACTACAACGCATAAAACTTTGCGTGGCCCCAGAGGCGGCATGATAATGTGCAAGACAAAATATGCTCAAGCAGTAGACAAGATGGTTTTTCCCGGAACTCAAGGGGGCCCGCTTATGCATGTAATAGCCGCAAAAGCGGTGGCGTTTGGAGAAGCTTTAAAACCTGAATTTAAAAAATATCAGGAACAAGTTTTGAAAAATGCTAAAGTCTTTGCCCAAAGTTTGGTTCAAGGCGGTTTAAGAATAGTTTCCGGCGGAACCGACTGTCATATGTTTTTAGTTGATTTAAGGCCTTTGGGCGTGAAAGGCAATGAAGCTCAAACAGTATTAGAAAGCGTAGGAATTACCGTTAACAAAAACGCCATACCTTATGATCCCGAAAAGCCTATGGTTGCATCCGGTATCAGGATAGGCACGCCCGCGATTACTACGCGCGGTATGAAAGAACAGGAAATGGATAAAATAGCCGGCTGGATTATACAAACTCTTAAAAACAGATCGGACGAAAACATTCTTAAAAATATCAAATCCGAAGTAATAAAACTTTGCAAAAAATTCCCTCTTTATTGAGGGATATTTGAAAGTAGGGACAGCGCCCATTTATTTAGCATAAAAATATAATAAAAAATTAAAATTCGTCAGATTGAGCCAATTGAAAAACCCCCTCTGGGATGTCTTTGCGAGGAGTCCTGTCTTGCGAGACGACGAAGCAATCTTGGTGTTTTAGTTGGAAAAGCGAGATTGCTTCATCCTTCGGATTCGCAAAGACGACTTGTTTTGATAGATTTTTCAATTGATTCAGATCATAAAAAAGATTTGCGAGAAAAGAGGAAAAATAAATGGGCGCTGTCCCTACTTTGTAGGCGGTAAAAGGGATGTCAAAAAAAGTATTTTTGAAACGAAACGAAGAAAAAAGAATAAACAGCGGGCATCCGTGGGTTTTTTCTAATGAAATAAGGGAAATACAGGGGGGCCCTTCCAAAGGCGATATTGTAGACACCTACGACAACCTGCAGAGATTTTTGGGCAAAGGTTTTTTTAATCCGAGTTCTCTTATTGCGGTTCGGCTGATCACAAAATCTCAAGAAAATATTGATACAGCTTTTTGGACCCGCAAGATTTCAAAAGCGCTTGAATACAGAAAAACTATCTATCCTGATTTGGAATCTTTCAGGGCTTTTTTCGGAGAATCAGACGGAATTCCCGGCCTTATCGTAGACAAGTATGCCCGTTACCTTTCGCTGCAGTTTCTTTCCGCAGGAATCGAAAAAAATCAAAACGAAATAATAGAATCCTTGAAACAAGTATTTAACCCCGCCGGAATAATTGCGCGTAACGATTCTTTTTTAAGAAAATTAGAAGGTTTGGAAGAAAAAACGGAAATTCTTTACGGAGATATACCTGATAAAATAAAAATAGAAGAAAACGGAATTTCGTTTTGGGTAGATATTTCATCAGGGCAAAAAACCGGTTTTTACTTTGATCAAAGAGACAACAGGCATCTTTTTTCAAAATATTGCAAGGGAAAAAAGGTTTTGGATTGTTTTTGTCATACAGGGGCTTTCGGGATTTACGCGTTAAAAGCCGGAGCGAAAGAAGTAATATGGCTTGATTCTTCAAAATCAGCTTTAGAGAAAGCGGAAGAAAATGCGGATTTAAACGCTTTTAAAGAAAAATTTAACGGAATATTGGGTAACACATCAGATTATCTTTCCGATATTCAGGCAGAGAAAGAAAAATTTGATATAATAAACCTCGACCCGCCGGCACTGATAAAAAGTAAAAAAGATTTTAATGCGGGATTTAAAGCGTATGTGAAATTGAATACCAGCGCTTTAAAACTGCTTAGCGGGGGCGGGATCCTTGCAACTAGTTCATGTTCACATAATCTTTCTCAGTCTGATTTTAGGGAAATGTTGAAAGACGCTTGCGCAAAATCTGACAAGCAGGTTCGTATCTTGGAGATGGGATTACAGGCAAAAGACCACCCCATATTAATTTCAATGCCCGAAACGGAATATTTAAAATTTGCAGTGCTGGAAGTTATTTGAGTAGATTTATTAGTGTTTTTTGTTGCCTGCATTATTTGTCATTCTCGTCCGCCACGGCGGACGAATCCATGTCTCTTAATATTTTAATTCGGAGGTTTCAATGAAAAAAATTACGGCAGTGTTAATCTTGTTTGGCGCTTTGGTTATGGGGGGGGGGGGGCATACTATTTGCAGATGTTCCCAATGAGATAGTCTATCAGGGCCGGCTTAAAGAATACGGTCAGCCGGTTTCCGGAAGCAGAAGTATGGTCTTTGAAATTTATCCGGCAGCATCAGGCGGAATAGCGTCGTGGACATCCGGGGCGCAAAGTGTAAATGTATCTTCAGGAATTTTTAGTTATGTTTTAACCCCAAATGTAGACTGGAGAGGGAAAGACTTCTGGATCCAAATTACAGTGAATTCCAAAGAATTATCTCCGAGAGAAAAAATAACTGCCCAGGTGTTTGCATTGCATTCAAAAACCGCGGAAAATCTTTCTGAAGATTCAGGAGCAGACATATCCATGAGTATCGGTTCGCAGACAAAGGCAGTTCTAAAAAGCGATGGCGAGTTTAAGGCGTTTCTTGGAAATACAACCTACTATATGGTTCCAAAGGGCTTTATAGGTATTTGGTCGGGGACAATAGCCAATATTCCTTCAGGTTGGGCATTGTGCGACGGAACAAATGGAACACCGGATTTAAGAGATAGATTCATTGTCGGGGCGGGTAGCAGCTATAATGTTTCAGATACTGGTGGTGCAGAAAGCGTAACATTAACAGCAGCTCAAATGCCTTCCCATTCGCATGGTTTTACAATGTGGACTATGAGTTATACTGAAGGAGGTTCCACTAATGGTTTTAGGCTTTCAGGGCCATCATATGCTTTAAGTACAGATGCTACTGGGGGAGGAGGATCTCATGAAAATCGACCGCCATTTTATTCCTTGGCGTATATTATGAAGCAATAGATTCTTAAAATAGAGCGCGAGGATAAATTATGTTTAATATTATTAAAACCTTTGGCAAATCTCTTATTAACTTTTACCATAAATTCATTGCTTATGAATCAAAAGGTACTCCAATAATATCCAAAGCAATATTGGCAATATTTTTAATTCTAATTGGTCTTTTCTATTTTTCAAGGGTACATTTAATTTATGATATTCCGATGGATAAGCCTTATTATGTTGGTGAATATGATGAACCTTTCGCGATAAATGCTGGAATAAATGCGCTTAAATACAAATTAAATCCAGTTTTTTTTAAATACGGCGGAACTGCCGTATATCCATATACTTTGGTTTTTTCGATATACAAAAAAATAACCAGGCAAGAACCGATGTATTATATGTTGGATAAGGCACAGGGTAGGACGCATTGGCCAATTACTAGAAAGATTGTTCCCGTCAAGCCAATATATATTACAAAAGTGTTAGCGATTATTTTGTTTATTTTCGGGAGCATGATTTTTGTCATGCTAAGCACTTTATTTCTTTTGCCATTAGCATTTTGGCCTACTAGTTTAGCGTTCAATTTGTGGTTTGATAGGTCAGGAATATTGGGTTATTATTCAAATCAGATGCTTCCTACTTCTCATCAAGTTATCTTTGCGGGAATAACAACCATTCTATTTCTTAAAACGATTTTGGCAAAAGAAAACAAATCTAAATTTTATTGGCTGATTGCCTGTGCAGTTTTTGCTTCATCAACTGTTGCCATTCAATTAAATGCAGCTTATATAATGTTTTTGCCTCTTTCTTTGGCATTAGAACAAATAATTTCTGGATGCATAAAGAACAAAAAACAATGGATCGTATTAATTTTGGCAATTGTTTTGCCTTATTTGATTATCAATCCAGCGTCTTGGCTGTCTTCTCCTGATTATAGAAAATGGCTATTGGAAATGTTAAATAACGCGAGTACAGTTGATGGCGCTTGGATAGGCAGATTAAATTATATTTTAGAATTTCTGAGGGATGTCAATTTGCTAACAAGTTTATCGGCAATTTCGCTTATCATTTTGGTGATATCATCAATATATCTTATGATAAAAACTAATGTTTATGCATTTTGTGGATTCGCGGTATTTTATCTTTATTCATTTTATAAAATCGTAAACATGAGTGAGCAAATGTTTCAGAGACATCTGGCTTTTCTGTTGTTACCGGCCGCCTTATTTATTATTTTTCCTTTAATATTTTTATACCAGCGGTCACCCAAAAATATAAAAATATTGCTCTCCGCTGTGCTTTTATTGGGAACTTTGAGAACATATCCTTATGCCGCTGTATTAAGCGGAATTAACTCGTTATTTAAAGGAAAATTTTCAAACGAATGGCCAAAAGAATCCAGGGACTATTTCGCTGATTATGTATTAAAAAACAAAGTTAAAGTATTTTTTTACGATTATCATAATTTTTCACTGCCTAATACTTTGGATTACAGTTTATTGCCGTTTAGCAACTTAAGTCAAATTCCTGAACAATTAAAAAAAGATGAATATATTGGTTTGATCCTTTATTCTCCTACTAATAAAGATATTTCTAATGTTCCAGGATTGGAAAAATTAGAAATCTATAAAATTATGTTAGAAAAAATTCAGAAAAAGTATAAAATAGTAAAAATATTTGGTAATTCGGAGCCGACATATGATATTGTCGATGAGGGTCCTTTAACTAATCCAACAATTGTTTTGCTAAAATAGGATTGACTGATATATTTATTCAAAAATAGGGAACAAGTAATCGGAGTAAGGGTATTAATAAGTCAACAAGTTAATGCCTGGCACCGAGGATCTTTGTCATTCTCGTCCGCCACGGCGGAGGAATCCATGTCTCTTAATATTTTAATTCGGAGGTTTCAATGAAAAAAATTACGGCAGTGTTAATCTTGTTTGGCGCTTTGGTTATGGGGGGGGGGCATACTATTTGCAGATGTTCCCAATGAGATTGTTTATCAAGGACGGCTCAAAGAATATGGCCAGCCGGCTAATGGGTCAAGAAGTATGGTTTTTGAAATATACCCGGCAGCATCAGGTGGTATAGCCTCGTGGTCGTCAGGGACTCAGAGTGTAAGCGTGTCTTCAGGGATTTTTAGTTATATTTTAACGCCAAATGTAGATTGGCGCGGTAAAGATTATTGGATCCAACTTACGGTGAATTCAAAAATATTGTCGCCCAGGGAAAAAATAACAGCACAAATGTATTCTTTGCATTCCCAAACCTCCGAAGGTTTTTCTGAAGATGCTGGTCATGACATCACAATGACGATAGGCGGGTCGGCAGTTGGAAATCTGAGTAGTGTGGGAGAGTTTAAAACATTCAGCGCCGGCACGACCTATTATATGGTCCCGAAAGGATTTATAGGAATGTGGTCGGGGCTAATTACTGATATCCCGTCAGGATGGCATCTTTGTGATGGAACAGGAGGAACTCCTGATTTAACAGATAGGTTTATATTATCTGTGGCTAACTCAAGCGAGAATCCTGGTGGAACTGGTGGATCTCATTCGATTACTTTGGCAATTGGACAATTACCAGCCCACTCCCATCCTTTTACAACAAATTCACCAGGCGGACATTCTCATACAGCCAATTTATATGGAAATACTGGTGGGGCAAGTACATTTGCTTATGGCGATGGTGCATCGCAAAGTAGAACAGCTTTAACTAATTCTTCAGGAGATCACTCCCATTCCGGAACTACAGATTCAACGGGCAGCGGAAACACTATTGATATTCGTCCAGCCTATTACAAGTTGGCATTTATTATGAAAATGTAAAATCTGATGTTTCATTTTTAAGGAAAAAGGAAGAATAAATGCAATTAGAAAATAAAAATAAATTATTTGATTTTTCATTAGTTTTGAGTATATTTTTACTATTTTCAATTTTTATAATTAAGAGCTATACCGGTGACGCATTGTTATATGTATGCGCGGTCGGGTCAGGATGGAAATCTTTCCATCCGCATCATCTGCTATTTAATCTTACAGGATTTTTATTCCATAAATGTTTTCGACTTTTGGGATATTCCGGCGGAGCTCTTTATCCGATGCAGATTATGAATGCGATTTTCGGAAGCCTAACTGTTTATTTCTTTTATCTGTATGCTAAATCCTTTCTAAAAGATAAAACCATTGCGGTTTTGTTATCTTTTGTTATAGTTTTCTCATACGGTTTTTGGCTTAATGTATCCAATCCCGAAGTATATATATCAACCTTATTTTTTATTGCTCTTTCACTTCTGCTCACAGATAAAATGGTGAATAATCCGACACTTCTGTTGATTACATGCTCGGCAATAAGCACTTCTTTATCAATGCTGTATCACCAAATCAGCATATTTTTCTTTTTCTTTGCGATTTTTTACATATTGCTATCAAAGCTTGACCTCAAAAATAAAATTAAAACGATAGTTATTTATTCCACAATTTCTTTTGTTTTAACGGCTGGCGTATATATGTTTGTGGGGTATTTTGTTGAAGGCATAAGAACAGCAAGAGATTTTAATTATTGGTTAACCAGGTATGCTCATCAAGGAGAATGGGGGATATGGCATGGCATGTCGAATATCAAAGCATCTTTAAAAGCTTTGTTCCATGTTTTTTATGGGGGTGGCGGCGAAGAGATGTTCTTGAAAAGTTTGCTAAAAGGAAATATATCTTTTGGCAATATTTATCTTACGGCTCTCTTTGCCGGAATGGCAGTTTCAGGCATAGTGTTTTTCTATTTTGCAATTAAAAACTTTCGAATAATATGCGATTCTTTAAATTGGAAAATAGCGGCAATGACATTGTGGATTTTGATGTTCGGAGCTTTTAATACTTGGTGGGACCCGGGTAATTCAGAGTTTGCCTTGTTTTTGTTATTCCCTTTGATTTTAATAATGGGTTTTTTAATTGAAAAAATAAGCGCCAAGGAAATTGTCAAAAGAATATTTTTGGGTATTTTTGTTTCATTTTTATTTGTCTTTAATTTCTTCGGATTCATTATGTCTGAAACAAAGGCTTCTTCAAACGGCATGTTGCTAATTACTGATTTCCTTAAAAACCGGCCAAAAGAGAATCAGTTGATTCTTAATTTAGGCATATCTTCTTATCGTGAAATGGCGCACTATAATTATTTTGTTCCTTATAAGGTTGATGCAATATATTTATCGGAGGAGCTTAAAAAAGCAAACAATAATTACGCCGAATATTTTATAAACTTAAAAAAATTAGTGGATTTAAATATCAAAAAAGGGTATAAGATTTATGTTGATTCTAAAATGCTTCAACCGTCAGCGGCAAACATAAAAGATCTGAATATCCGGCATCCCGGCCTAGAGGCAAAAGAAATTGCTTCATTTGTTGAAAGATATGATTTATTTGTAGTTGTGAAAGATGAAAAACAGGATTTGCTGTACCAGATAACTGGATTGAAAAACGAAGCAAAAAATAAAAGTTTTAACTAAAGGGAGAAAAAATGTTAGAATTCTGGCTTTGTTTTGTGCCCATATTTGTTGCAGTAGATGCTCTCGGAACATTCCCTGTTTTTATGAATTTAACCGAAGGAATGAAAAGGCCTGCGATAAGAAAAACAATTATTCAATCTACAATCACTGCAATGGTTGTAGGCATCACTTTTCTTTTACTCGGTCAATGGATATTAGCTCTTCTAAGAATTACCGTATCCGATTTCATGATCGCAGGCGGAGTGCTCCTTTTTGTTATTTCGCTAAACGATATGATTGCGGTGGAAAAGAAGGTCCAGAATGTTGATCCGGAAAGCGTCGGTGCGGTACCTATAGGTGTGCCGTTAATAGTTGGTCCGGCGGTTTTAACTACCAGCCTGCTTTTAGTGAGCCAGTACGGATACATTTTGACGATGATCGTGGTCATACTCAATGTAATTATCGCTGGAGTTCTTTTTTACTTATCCAACACTATTAATAAGTTGCTTGGCAAGCCCGGTGCAAAAACGGTGTCCAAGCTCGCCTGTTTAATCTTGGCATCAATCGGCGTAATGGTGGTCCGGAAAGGAATAGAGCTGTTTATAGCTAAAGGATTTTAGAAAAATGAAATTGCAGAAATATTCTCTGCTAATTAATGAAATTTCTTCAGTTATTGAACAGGGGCGCGCTACAGCGGTACGCTATGTTGACTTGATAATTCCCCGCAGCCTGTATAACTTCTCCCTTTGAAAAAGATAGGGGGGAGTGCCGGATTGAGAGGTATTTGACAGTAATAAATCTCCCCTCACCCCTCTTTGTAAAAGAGGGGAACATCTGAATAGTCAATAGAAAAGGCTATACGGTGTCTAGCCTATTTGAAAGAGGCAGATTTAGCGCTACTTGTATTATTTAAAGCTGAAAAAACAGAAAATAATTTCCGAGACACTGTCTCGGAAATCGGCATAAGGGAATGGAAATAGACGAAAAAGAGGAAAAATGAAAAAGCAGATATCTGATAAACCCGTATTTAATAAAGTATCCCCGGAACTGCTTGAAGTAATGCCGTACCAATACAAAGGCAAAAGGATAGATATCAATATTGAAAGCGAGGAGTTTACCTGCCTTTGCCCGTGGTCAGGCCTGCCCGATTTTGCTTACTTGAACATAAATTATGTTCCGGATACGGTTGTTGTTGAGCTTAAATCTTTGAAATATTATCTGCAGTCCTATCGCATGGTTGGAATAGTCCACGAAAGCGCGGTAAACAAGATTTTAGAAGATTTAGTTAAAACTGTTAAACCCAAATCAATGACTGTAGAGCTTGTTTTCAATCCGCGCGGCGGAATAACCACGACAGTAAAAGCGGAATATAAAAAATGATTAAAAATATTGAACTTTTTGAAAAATTTCAAAGGCAATTATTAAAAACTAAGAAATATTCTTACGGGCAGGCACTAAAAATTTATGAAAATTTGCATAAAGAAGCAGTTTTTTTTGGGGCTATTAGTAGCAAAACAATTTTAGAAGGAATAGAAGTTGATAAGAAGATAGCGAAAATGCTCAATGGAGCTAAAAAATGATAAATCAGCTTTTAAACAGTCTTGCGCGCGAACTGGACAAAAAAAAAGTGCCTTATATGATTATCGGAGGGCAGGCAGTTTTGCTTTATGGAAATCCCAGACTTACCAGGGATATAGATATAACGCTTGGCATAGATTCAGAGGAACACTCTAAAATATTAGATATAATTACAAAACTTAAGTTAAGGGTATTGGTTAAAGATGAGGAAAGTTTTGTATCTAAAACCCGTGTTCTTCCATGTGAAGATACCGAAATACATATCAGGGTGGATTTTATTTTTTCCTTTACGCCATACGAAAGTCAGGCTATAAAAAGGGCAATTCGTGTTAAAATAGATAAGTATAATGTTAGATTTGCGTCAAAAGAGGATGTCATTGTGCATAAAATGTTTGCCGGAAGACCCATAGACGCGGAAGATGTAAAAGGCATTTTGATAAGGTATTCGGCCACCATAGATTTTGACTATATTATTAAATGGCTTAAAGAATTTGAGACAATATCGAAAGGGGAAAATTTAGTTAGAAAATTCAATAACTTGAGAAAAGAAATAGGGAACAATAAATAATCGTTTTTTTGTAAAATCATGACAACAGTTAAAGCGGAATATAAGAAATAAAAAGCGCTCTTTTGCTCTTCAGCTCTACTGCTCTTAAGTTTTTATAAGGCCTTTTTAGCAAAAGAACTATAGAGCAGAAGAACAAGAGAACGAAGTTAAAGGAGTTAGCGTGTTTAAAAAAATTCAGCACATTCATTTTGTCGGTATAGGCGGATCGGGGATGTCAGGTATAGCCGAGGTGCTTGTTAATCTTGGCTATAAAGTTTCAGGTTCTGACCTTAAAAAAACAGACGTGACAGATCACTTGAAAAAACTGGGCGCGAAAATAAACATCGGCCATAAGGCGGAAAATATCCTAGGATCAAATGTCGTTGTTACATCAACGGCCGTTGATGTAACGAACCCTGAAGTTATAGCGGCAGAAAAAGAAAAAATTCCCGTTATACCAAGGATAGAGATGCTTGCAGAACTGGCAAGGCTTAAATACGCTATAACAATTGCCGGGACTCACGGGAAAACAACAACAACTTCTTTAACTTCCTTAGTTTTGGCCAAGGGCGGGCTTGACCCTACTATGGTTATCGGAGGGAGATTTAAAAATATAAAAAGCGGGGCAAAGCTGGGCAAAGGCGAGTATCTAGTGGCGGAAGCCGATGAGTCCGACGGATCATTTTTAAAACTTTCTCCGACTATTGCCGTTATAACTAATATTGATAACGACCATTTAGATTACTACAAAACATTAGAAAATATCAAGAAGGCTTTTGTAGAGCATATCAATAGCGTTCCATTTTACGGTTGCGATATTGTTTGCTGGGACGACCCTAATATAAGAGAAATCGCTCCCAAGATAAAGCGGCGTTATATTACTTACGGTTTAAAAGATAATCCGAATTTTACCGCAAAAGATATTAGAACTAAAGGCTGGGGCTATTCATTTGAAGTCTTTAAAGACGGCAAGAAACTGGGGGCTATTAAACTAAATATTCCCGGGCTTCATAATGTATTAAATTCTCTTGCCGCAATTGCCGTAGGATGTGAGCTCGGGATTCCTTTTAGCAAAATATCTTTAGCGCTGGAAGAATTCGCGGGTGTCGGAAGAAGGCTTGAAATAAAGGGTGACAAAAATGGAGTTCTGATTATTGACGACTATGGCCACCATCCAACCGAAATAAAAGCAACAATTGCTGCTATAAAAAGCAACTGGCCCGATCGGCGTTTGATAACGCTTTTTCAACCGCATAGATATACCCGTACGGCAAATTTGTATGAAGATTTTGCTGAAGCTTTAAAAAGTTCTGAAGAAATAAGGCTTCTTCAGATTTATCCCGCAGGCGAAAAGCCCATTGAAGGTGTTTCAAGCAGTTTGATTTACAATTCAATGAAAAGCAACGGGAAAAATGCGCAGTATTTCAAAGACTCTGATTCATTGATAAAAGAAATTAGGTCCGGCGATATTATACTTACGCTTGGCGCCGGCGATGTATGGAAAATAGGAGAAGAAATATTAGAAAAGATTTAGCCTCCCAAATCTCGTCAATAGTTTCAAGCCTGAAACTTGATGAGCCTCTCAAAAAGCACACTACCTTCAAGATCGGGGGACCCGCAAGATATTTTGTTGAAGCAGCCAATAAAAAAGAAATCCAAAATTTATGGAATTTTACGCATAAAGAACGGCTTCCTTTATTTGTTTTAGGAGGAGGTTCTAACATCTTAGTGAGCGACCGCGGATTTGACGGTGTGGTGGTTCGTTTGACGGGCGAATTTAAAGATTTTGTTTTCCAAGCAGAAAAATTAGTTGCCGGCTGCGGAGTGAGTTTAGCAAAGATAGTAAACGAATGTGTTCAGCGGGGCCTTTCTGGGATTGAATATCTTGCGGGAATTCCCGGCACTCTAGGCGGCGCAATTGTGGGAAATGCCGGTTCAAGTGATGCATGGATCGAAGATATAATAAATTCCGTTAAAGCCATAAATGAAAACGGCCAAATTGCGGAAATTTTGAAAAAGGACATATTATTTCGTTATCGAGTAACAAATTTAGAAAAAAAGGTCCTTCTTGAGTCGACTTTAAACTTGAAAAAGAGCACAAAAAATGATATTGTTAAAAAAATAAAAGAAAATACTGATCGTCGGCTTGAAAGCCAGCCGATTGAAAGCTGGAATGCAGGCAGTATTTTTAAAAATCCTCAAGGCGATTATGCCGGAAGACTGATAGAACAGGCAGGCCTTAAGGGATTGAAGTTCGGCGGTGCAAAAATTTCTGAAAAACACGCAAATTTCATTATAAATTCAGGTGACGCAAAGTCGTCAGATGTTCTAGAACTTATAAAAGTAGTTCGACATAAAGTAAAAGAAAAATTCGGAATAGATTTAGAACTTGAAATAAAAATAATTGGTTAACGTCAGTTGTAAGCGGTAAGGGGTAAGTGACTCGTTATACGAGTCATTCCCGAATGATTCTATCGGGAATCTATGGTCTAGTAATTGGATCCCCAATTACTGCCTTTGGGGATGCCCCTTTGGGGCACTTAATCCTTACTGCTTATCCCTTATGACTAAAAGAATGAATATAAAAAATTGGCTTAGAAATAAAAGAATCGGAGTTCTCTACGGAGGAAGTTCGGCGGAAAGAGAGATTTCAATTCTTTCGGGAAAAGCAGTAATAAAAGCGTTAAAAGAGCTGAAAATTAATGCAGTAGGAATAGATGCAGATTCAAATCTCCCTTTCAAATTAAAAAAAAATAAGATTGATTTTGCTTATATAGCGTTGCATGGACCTTTGGGTGAAGACGGAACTGTTCAGGGTTTGCTGGAAGTAATGGGAATACCCTATTCAGGCTGCGGCGTTTTTGCAAGCGCGGTATCTATGGATAAGGTTTACAGCAAAATGATTTTTGATGCCGCAAACATTCCGACGCCTAAGTGGAAAGTTATTGAAAAAGGGGGCTCATATCAGCATTTTTCAAAATTTCCGGTTGTTGTAAAACCTGCGACACAAGGCTCGGCAATCGGCGTTTCAATTGTAGATAAGAAAAAAGATTTGAGCCGGGCAGTAAAAGAAGCGTTTAAGCATGATTCCAAAATTTTGTTGGAATACTATATAGACGGAACCGAAGTTACTGTGGGAATTTTGGGCGAAAAGGCATTGCCTGTTATTGAAATTGTGCCGGCAAACAAATTTTATGATTTTGAATCCAAGTATGCGAAAGGGAAATCCAAGCATATAATTCCGCCTCGGCTGCCGGAAAAAGTAATAAATGACGTGCAAAAAGTAGCTTTAAAAGTTTTTAAAATTCTCGGATGTAAAGCGGTTGCCAGGGTTGACATCATAGTTGACAAAAAATTTAAGCCTTGGATTCTTGAAATCAACACTATTCCCGGAATGACTAAGACGTCTCTTCTTCCGGATGCTGCTAAAGCGGTGGGCCTTGATTTCAAACAACTGGTTTTAAAAATTATAGAGCTTTCTGTCGCAGTTTGAAAAATTTTAATAAAATACAAAATTATGAAAAAGAGCCGTTTTCGCCGAATGTCCGGGCGTAGAATCAGACGATCACGCACTTATGTATTTAGATCAAACTCAAGAAGCGGCAATGCGACAAAAAAACTGGTTAAATTAAGCGCTTTTATAATATTGTTGTGCACTTTGATATACGGTATCGCAAGAGGATGGGGAGCGTTACAGGAATATATTTCCAAAGCAGATATACTTAAAATTGAAAGCATTGAACTCTCCGGCTCAAAAAATGTTTTAAAAGGCGAAATTCTTGCTCTTTTACCGTTTGATATCGGCGATAATATTTTCTCTCAGGATCTAGTAAAGGCAGAAAAAGATGTGCTTAAATTAAGGCCTGAACTGAAAAAAATAAATATCAGACGGGGATTTAAAAAGATAATTATCAAAATACAGGAAAGGATTCCTGTGGGTTTTGTCAATATAAACGGCAAACGCTCAGGAATTGATAGCGGCAATGTGCCGTTTCCGTTAAGGGGTGAGTTTGCCAAGGCAACTCTTCCCGAAATTTCCGCATGGAATGATTTTGACAGAGAAGAAATCCTAGAGTTTATTGAAATATTTTCCGAAAAAGCCGAGGAATATTTTGCGAAAAGCGTTTTGTTCTACTTTGAATCTGTTGATGATGCCGCGGTGAAGCTGAGTGACGGGACAAGGATTATCTGGGGAAAAGTTGAAAAAGACAAGTTTGATATTAAACTAAAAAAAATGAAAGAAGTCCTTGATGACGCCTTAAAACGATTTAATAAAATTGATTATGTCAATTTAAATTATCTTGATTCGGGCAGAGTGCTTGTAAAACCTAAAGGAATTTTTAGCAAACCCCGTGGAAATTATGCTTCAAGCTATACATTTCCGGTAATGTCAAAGTTAGGGAAATGAGTTTATTAGCTAAAATATAATTTAAGTAAAAAATTTTCTTTACGGGGCAGGCAGAATATGGCCGAAAGAATGGCTTTTGGCAAAAATGTTTTCAGAACAACCAGATAAAATTTAAAAGGACAGTTCAACGAGGTGGTTAAAATGTCTAAAGGGCAAGTATTAGCGGGAATTGATATAGGATCAAGCCAGGTGTGCTGTGTGCTGGGGAAAGTCAATGACGGCACCGGCGAGATTGAAATTGTAAGCGGTGCGAAAGTCCCTTCAAAAGGAATAAAAGGCGGGGTAGTAATAAGCATTCAGGAAACTTCTTATGCGATCGGGAAAGCCATAGAAATGGCCGAAGAGCAGGCGAATGAAACAGTGCAGAACATTTGCCTGGGTTTAAGGGGAAGCCACATAGAATCCATGAACGCACACGGCGCAATAAATATTTCGCGTACAGATAAAGAAATCACTCAAGAAGATGTTTTTAGCGCAATTGAAACTGCTAAAGCGGTCCGCCTTTCTCAGGACAGAGAAATCTTAAGCAGTATTCCTCAGGAGTATTCGCTGAACCATCAAAGAGGAGTTCCAAATCCCGTCGGGATGGAAGGGAATTTTCTTGAAGTTGATATTCATATAATAACAGCTTCCTCAAGCCACATTAATAACATCTATAAGGCTACATCCGGGGCGGGATTCAAAGACATATTAAACCAGATGTATGGCCTTGTTGCGGTCGGAAACAGTGTAATAACTCAGGAAGAAAAAGAACTGGGTTGCCTTTTGATTGATTTCGGCGGACTTACAACCGGAATAGCGATATATTCGGAAGGCAGTATACGCTTTTCAAAAGAGCTTCAGGTCGGCTCGGATTTTATTACGCGTGATATTTCTCACGGGCTCAGAACCTCAATGACTTCAGCGCAGGATATTAAAGAAAAATACGGCATTGCGATGGCAAACCTTTTGGATACGGATATAAAATTTGATTATAAAGGCGTTGACGGAAGAACAGTGCGCGAAACTTCAAGACGACAGCTGATTGAAATGATACAGCCGAGGCTTGACCAGATTTTTGTTATGATTGATGATGAAATAAGAAAATCCAACTATGCCGATGCGATTATTCCCGGCGAAGTGATTATTACCGGCGGCGGGGCAAAACTTGAAGGGATTATACCCGCTGCGGAACAAGCGTTAAACTGTTCCGCTAGAGTCGGTTTGCCGCAGGATTTAAGAGGAAATGATAAAATACTGGGTGACACAACGTATGCCACAGCAATCGGCCTTTTGAACGAAGAAATAAACTTAAACGGAGGATACGTGCCGAATTTCGTTAAAGGGTCTACATTCATTGAAGGCATAAAAGAATGGTTTGAGAGGACATTTTAATTATGGCTAAAATCACTCATCCAAAATACTCAGGGCCGGCAAGCATAAAAGTGTTAGGCGTGGGCGGCGGAGGCTCAAACGCAGTGAATAGAATGATAGAAGCGGGCTTAAACGGTGTTGAGTTTATTGCAATGAATACCGACGTGCAGGCGCTTAGAATATCTAAGGCGCCGGTGCGCGTTCAAATAGGGGAGATGATTTCTCAAGGATTGGGAGTAGGGGGAAATCCTTCCTTAGGGCAAAAATCTGCTGAGGAAAGCAGGGAACGCATAAAAGGAATGCTTGAAGGAACTCAGATGGTTTTTGTTACCGCGGGTATGGGAGGCGGAACGGGAACAGGAGCGGCACCCGTTGTAGCTTCTATCGCGCGTTCTTTAGGAATATTGACGGTAGGCGTGGTGACAAAACCTTTTGATTTTGAAGGAATAATAAGGTTGCAGCAGGCAGAGGAAGGAATAAGAAACATAAGGAATTTTACCGATACGCTTGTCGTCATTCCCAATCAGAAAATATTTAAAATAATTGATGACAAGACCCCTGTTACTGATGCATTCAGGACAGTTGACGATGTTTTAAGGCAGGCGGTTCAATCCATTACTGATGTTATAAACCAGACCGGTGAGATTAATGTTGATTTTGCCGATGTGCGGACTATTATGCAGGGAGCCGGTGAAGCCCTGATGGGTATTGGGGAAAGTTCCGGCCCTACAAGAGCGATGGACGCGGCTCAAAAAGCTATAAACAGCCCTTTGCTGGACGATGTTTCTATTGACGGGGCGAAAGGAATACTGATAAATATCACAGGATCAAACAATATTTCGCTTTTTGAGGTTCAAGACGCAATAAATCTTATTAAAGATGCCGGTTCTCCCAGGGCCCACGTATTTTACGGGCAGGTTATAGATCCCAATTACGGAGATAAAATCAAAATTACGGTAATTGCCACGGGATTTCCTGCGCGCAGAGGAATCAGGGCTCACACAACTAAGCCGCAGGTAACTAAGGGAGAAAATCCCATAGACGTAAATAAGCCGGCATATCTAAACTGGAATATACAGAAATTAAAATAAGTTTACATAAAGATAATCTACGGGGTTCACCCCGTTAGAAACAGTAAAACGATAAGAAGAAGTGATAAAACTACTTAGATTGGCAAATTGCGTCTTTTTCGCAATTTTTTCAACAAACAAACGTTAGGCTATTGTGATGGGGTTCACCCCGTTAGAAATAGAGAGACGTAAGAAGAAGTAACAACTGTACAGATTAGTAAAGTTCGCTTTTTCGTAGTTTTTTTAAATAAACAAACGTTAGGCTATTTGTGATGGGGTTCACCCCGTTAGAAATAGAGAGACATAAGAAGAAGTAACAACTGTATAGATTAGTAAAATTCTGCTTTTTCGCAGTTTTTAAATAAACAAACGTTAGGCTATTTCTAACGGGGTAAAGGGGAAAAAAATGGAAATACTGCCTCTGCTTCAAGAGTTGAGAAACAAAAAGGCTTCAGATTTACACATAAGGGCTAACGGCCCGTCTTATCTGCGAATAGACGGCGAGCTGATATCTCTTAATAAAACTTTTTCGGCAGATGAAACCAGCGCAATTGCGCAAAGCCTTATGAACGAAGAGAGAAAAAGCATATTCAGGGTACGGCACGAAGTTGACATGGCTTTAAACTTCAATGATCTGGGACGGTTCAGAATTAATGCTTTTACACAAAGAGGAATGGTGAATATGGCTTTCCGCTATATTCCTTCAAATATACCGAACTTGAAAGATCTTAAATTGCCGCAGGCCATTGAAAAAATTTCGGAAAATAGACGGGGCCTTGTGCTAGTTACAGGAACAACCGGCTGCGGAAAATCAACAACGCTTGCTTCAATGATTGACCATATCAATTCTACTCATTCGGCAAACATAATAACTATTGAAGACCCGATAGAGTTTGTGCATGCGGACAAAAAAGCAATATTCAGCCAGAGGGAACTTGGCACTGACACTCTTACTTATTTTGACGCTTTGAGAAATGTTGTAAGACAGGATCCTGACGTTATTTTAGTCGGAGAAATGCGCGACCTTGAAACCGTTTCAACTGCCATAACTGCCGCGCAAACAGGGCATCTGGTGTTATCAACAATTCATACGATTGACGCTATTCAGACAGTTACTAGAATAATAGATTTGTTTCCGCCTCACCAGCAGAACCAGGCAAGGCTGATATTGGCCGATACACTTAAGGCGGTAATATCACAAAGACTGCTCCCTCATGCATCGGGAGTCGGACGGGTTCCCGCAGTTGAAGTTCTTGTTGTTAACGGGATAATAAAAAAACTTATTGAAGACAGCAAGCTGAGCGAGGTGTTATCGCAGATGAAGCAGGGCCAGTACTACGGAATGCAGACATTTAACCAGGCTCTGGTCGGGCTTTTAAGAGCAAACGAGATAAAACTTGAAGACGCTTTGCTGGCTTCTGCCAATCCCGAAGAGATAAAGCTTGCGATAAGGGGAATTCAGTCAAGCTCGGAAGATGCGATGAATTTTATTGAACGCCAGCCGAAGATTTAGTAATAAAAGCGTTCTTATGCTCTTTTGTTCTTTAGCTCTTTTGCTGACTCCATGCTTTAGTAACATAAAGGCAGTTAAAAAATGATTGCTGGTTACTGGTTGCGGGTAACTGAAAAAATGTGGCAAATAAAAAATGATATTTTCTCGGATGATAAGTTTTTTTACAGAAATCTCGTAACGACAAAGAAGCTCGGGAACCTAAAAGACGATAATTTAAGAAAAATATTTTGTTCGCAATATTCTATAGATTTTGGTTCTTTAACAACAGCCGAGCAGGTTCATGATAACAAAGTCGCTGTAGTAAATGAAAATAACAAAGGACAGAAAATAGCTCTTTGTGACGGATTGATAACAAATTGCCTGAACTTGCCTTTGGCGATTTTTACCGCCGACTGCATCCCGATTTTTTTAAGTTCAAAAAGCGTTCCGGTGATCGGGATAATACATGCGGGATGGCGGGGATTAGAAAAAAAGATCATTGAAGAGGCAATAAAGATATTTATTGAAGATTTCAAAGTTCACCCGAAAGATATTTTTGCAACATTAGGCCCGCATATACAGAAATGCTGCTATGAAGTTTCAAAAGAGCTTAAAAGTATTTTTGGATTGAATGAAAAGGAAAATAAATTAAATCTATCTTCAGTAGCAGTTAAGCAGTTAAAAGAAGCGGGTGTTAAAAAAATATCATTGAATAAACATTGCACTTGCCACGAGCCGGATATGTTTTTTTCATATAGAAGGGAAAAAACCGCAAGCCGTATGATGTCTTTGGCTGTAATTGAAAAAATAAATGAGGCGAAAAAATGAACTTAGAAAAAATTCGTAACGAAATTGACAAAGTAGACAAAGATATTTTGGACATGCTTAATAAAAGGGCTTTTTTGGCAAAAAATATCGGAAAGCTGAAATCCGAAGCCGGAATGGATTTTTATGTTCCTCACAGGGAAAAAAAGATTATCCTTGGGCTTGCAAGAAAAAATAGGGGTTTGCTTTCTTCTTCCGCGATTGAGTCAATATACCAGGAAATATTTAATGTATGCCGCTCTTTGGAATCGCGCCTGAAAATTGCTTTTTTTGGCCCTGAAGGAACTTTTACCCACCAGGCAGCATTAAAAAATTTCGGTTCAACCTCAAAATATATACCGGTAAAATCAATTGCGGATGTTTTCAATGAAGTTGAAAAAGACAGGGTTAACTACGGCGTGGTTCCGATTGAAAATTCTACCGAAGGAGTGGTTAATCATACTTTGGATATGTTCATAGAATCGGATCTTGTTATCTGCGCTGAAATAAGCATGCAGATAGAGCAGTGCCTTCTATCCGTTTCAGGAAAGAAAAAGGACATTAAAAAAATATATTCTTTTCCCCAGGCAGTGGCTCAATGCAGGAACTGGCTTGAAGCAAATATGCCGAATGTCCCTGTTATAGAAGTTGCATCTACTTCAGAGGCCGCTAAACGGGCTTCAAAAGAAAAAGGAAGCGCAGCCATAGCTTCAAAAGCAGCGGTAACGCTTTATAATCTTGAAATTATTGAAAGAGGTATTGAAGATATAAAAGAAAACTACACAAGATTTTTGGTTATAGGAAAAAAACCTGCCCAGCATTCCGGGCATGATAAGACATCCATATTATTTTCGGTTAAAGACAAGGTGGGAGTATTGCACGATATGCTGGCTCCGTTTAAGAAAAATAAGATAAACCTTACCAAAATAGAGTCCCGTCCTACCAAAAAGCGGGCATGGGAATATATCTTTTTTATTGATTTTCTAGGGCACACTTCAGAAAAAAAAGTTGAGAAAGCTTTAGAAGAACTTTCTAAACACTGTGTGTTTATGAAAATTTTGGGGTCCTACCCAAAGGCGGAATAAACGACAGGTTGAGAGTGAGCCCCCCGCTGTTTTGCGTCCCCACAGTTTTTTACAAAAACTAAGCGTGGGGACTAGCGCAAAACAAGGCGCAGGGGCAGACAGGTTAAGGTTAAGTAATTAAATGAAAGCGTTTTTTCTCAAACTTGACCTTTAGGTCTGTCTTTTTTTGAGCAGAGTTAAATAGGGCTTACTGAAAAATAAAACTAATGATTGAATTATTAATAAGTTATACGAAAAAAAAGAACTTAGAAGTGAACGGTTTTAACGCGCATTTCATCAAAAAACTTGCACTTTTTGTTACGAAAATATTTTTCATTAAGCCCTTGATGGTTCGGCTTCGCTCACCATCCTGAGTTTATCGAAGGATTACACAGATAACGGCAAGATCACACCGATTCACCGTCAATCATAATCTGTGTAATCAATTCTGTAATCAGTGTCCGCCCTAGTCGCCGCGCCTGCCGGCGGGCAGGGATCAGCCTTGGGCTGATAATCAAGGGTCTGATATGTTTTTCAGCAGACCCTAAATAATTTCGCTAAAAGTGGAGAAGTGGAGCCCCGCCGACAGTAGTCGGCCGGACCTGCTCCACCTTCGGCGGAATCCCCGCCCGCCGGCGAGGCAGGCGCCGAAGCATCCACCTGCGCTAATCCTGTCATCAATAACCGCGGCTCTCCGCCGCATTGCTGACACAGCTTTGGTGGATACCCTTTTCGCATTTCCGCCCAAAAGGCGGATCTGCCTTGGGCATGACATCCGCCAACAGGAGTTGGCGGCATTCTGCGAAGGCGGGTAAAATATATGGAAAAAATAAAATTTAATATCAAAGACATGATACGCCCCTGCTGCGAAGATTTTGAACCCTACATCGCAGGTAAGCCCGTTGAAACTATCAAACGCGAGCTGGGGCTTAAGAAAGTAATAAAACTGGCATCTAATGAAAATCCTCTCGGGCCTTCAAAGAAAGCTAAGGATGCCGTAAAAAAGGCTGTCAACGAACTGTATTTTTATCCTGATTCCAATGCATGGAATCTCAAATCGGCAATTTCCAAAAAATTCAAAATAAAAACGGAAAACATTACTTTAGGCGCCGGTTCAGATGAACTGATTGAAATTATATCGGAAGTTTTTTTTAAACCTACCGATGAAGTCATCGTTTCCGAACATGCGTTTATTCAGTACAAAAGGGCAGGAAGGCTTATGGATTCAAAGGTTATTTCTGTCCCTATGAAAGAATTAAGACATGATATTATTTCAATGGCTAACGCAGTAGGGCCGAATACTAAGGCTATATTCATAGCAAATCCGAACAATCCCACGGGAACTTATAATACAAAGGATGAATTTAATGAATTTTTAAATATTGTAAAACAAAAAGCAATATTTAATCTGCCTATCACTATAATGGATGAGGCATATTACGAATATGCAAGGCTTGAGAAAGACTATCCCGAAACGTTCGGATACCTGGCAGACTGGCCTAATTTAATAATCTTAAGAACTTTTTCAAAAATATACGGACTTGCCGGTTTAAGGATAGGATATGCTTTTGCTTCAAAAGGGATCGTATCCTATATGGAACGGGTGCGGCCGCCGTTCAATATTAATTCGCTTGCTCAAGTTGCGGCAATAAAAAGCCTGGAAGATAGCACTCAAGTCACAAAAAGTATTTCACTTGTGAAAAAAGGAAAAAAATATTTGTATGACCAATTCAAAAAAATGAATATTAAGTTTATTCCTTCCGCAGCTAATTTTATTTTGGTTGATGCCAGCCCTTTAAAGGGAGTTGAAGTTTTTAATTTTCTTCTTAAAGAAGGGATAATAATCAGGGCAATGGATGAATATAAATTTCCGAACCATATAAGGGTAAGCATTGGCCTAAAAGAAGAAAATGAAAAATTCATTGAAGCTTTCAAAAAAATGCAAAAAACTGTCGGAGGAAAATATGTATGATAATCACTCTTAAAAAAGGAACGCCGACTAAAGATATTAATCTTGTAATCAAAAAGATAAAGGCGCTTAAATATATTCCTCACGTGTCGCGTGGTGTTGATGTTACCATTATCGGAATGATTGGGGAAAGAGCGGAACGCTATCGCGAAACCTTTGAATCCATGGATATGGTAGACCATATAAGCGAAATAGAAAAACCGTATAAGCTTGCCAGCCGTGAATTCAAAAAAGATAATACCATAATAAATGTTGACGGTATAAGAATCGGTGGCAAAAAAATTGTCGTTATGGCAGGGCCCTGCGCGGTTGAAAGTAAGTCAAGAGCTTTGGAAACCGCAAGACTTGTAAAAAAAGCGGGCGCGGTGATTTTTAGGGGTGGAGCATTCAAGCCGAGAAGTTCGCCTTATTCGTTTCAGGGGCTGGGCAAGCAGGGGCTAGAATACCTTTTGGCGGTGAGAAAATCTGTCGGGCTTCCGATAGTTAGCGAAGCTATGACTGTTGACCAGATATCTTTAGTTGCCAAATATTGCGACATAATACAGATCGGAGCGCGAAACATTCAAAATTACGATCTGCTTAAAGCTGCCGGCAAACAAAAGAAGCCGGTTCTTTTAAAAAGAGGGATGGCTTCAACTATAAAAGAGCTTCTGCTTTCGGCGGAATATGTTATGGCTCAAGGAAACTACAATGTTATTCTTTGCGAAAGAGGAATAAGGACATTTGAAGATGCAACGCGCTTTACGCTGGATTTAAATGCGGTTCCGGTAATAAAAAAATTTTCGCATCTGCCGGTTATTGTTGACCCTTCCCACGGAATAGGAATACGCGAACATGTGCCGGTGATGGCCAAAGCATCAATCGCGGCCGGGGCGGACGGCCTTATAATTGAAGTTCATCCGAAGCCTGAAGAAGCTTTATCCGACGGCCCGCAAAGCCTTCTTCCGGCACAGTTTTCGCAGCTGATGAAAGAACTTAAACCATTGTCTCGGGCAGTCGGAAGAGATATATAAATGAAAAAAATAGCTATAGTAGGTGTCGGTTTAATAGGCGGAAAGGGGACTGTCCCGATTCTGTGGACTGTCCCCGTATGAAGGAAGTATTATGAAAATGAAAAAGCTCGCAATCATAGGAGTAGGACTGATAGGCGGTTCATTAGGAATGGCTTTGATTAAAAGCCGGAAATACCGTGTTATCGGCGTGGGCCGGCATAAAGAGAAATTAATTTTAGCTAAAAAGTTAAATGCCGTTGATGAATTTACAACCGATTTTTCAAAAGGGGTCTCTTCGGCAGATGTGGTTATAGTTTGCACGCCGGTAGATATAATTGATAAAACGATAAAAAATATATTGCCTTATTTGAAAAAGGGAGCAATTGTTTCTGATGTCGGAAGCGTTAAGGGGAAAGTGCTGGAAAAGGTGAAAACAGTTTTGAAAAATAAAATCGCAAAAAGAAATAATATTTGCTTCATCGGGGCGCATCCCATGGCCGGTTCAGAAAAAACAGGGGTCCGATTTGCTTCAGAAAATTTATTCAAGGATGCCACGGTTGTTTTGGTTAAAGAAAAACTTACAAATCAAGATGCTTTCGCGCAAATTAAAAATATTTGGCAGCTGACCGGAGCGCGCATTAAAATGTTTGACGTAAAAAGCCATGATAAGTCGGTGGCATTGATTAGCCATCTTCCCCATCTAATAGCGTTTAATTTGTGCAATATGGTAAAGAAGCTTAAACAAGCTAAGGATATTTCCAGCCTTTTGGCCGGATCCTTTAAGGATATCACCAGGGTCGCGGATTCAAATCCCCGCGACTGGGCTGCGATATGCAATATGAACAAAGAAGAACTAAAAAAAGCGATAAATATTTTTATTAAATATTTAAACGAAACAAAGAAAAAACTGGGAGATATAAAGGCGCTTGAAAAAATTTATTCTGATGCAAAATCTGCCCGCCTTAAGCTCCTGCAAACAGGAGCTTGATTACACAGATTAGCAAAAGCGATTACACAGATTTTAATATGTCTTTGTTTTATCTGTGTAATCGAAGTTAAAAATCCGTGTAATCAAGAAATCTTCTAAATATGGAATGGACAATTAGACCTGCTTCAAAAATCCAAGGAAAAATTGAAATCCCGGCCGACAAATCTATTACGCATAGAGCAATAATGTTTTCTTCTATTGCTGAAGGCGATTCCAGAATTGAAAACTATCTTCCTGCCGATGACTGCATGCAAACCCTTAAAGCATTTCAGAATCTCGGTGTAAAAATTGAAAAAGATGAAGAGACTCTTTTAATTCACGGAGTCGGCTTAAAAGGATTAAAACCGTTTGAAGGAATAATAGATGCGGGAAACTCTGGAACGACGGCCAGGCTTTTAACAGGGATTCTTTCAGGCCAAGATTTTATATCGCGTATATCTGGAGATGAAAGCCTTTCCCGCCGGCCGATGAAAAGAATAATTGAGCCATTATCAATGATGGGAGTAAAAATTAAGGCAAGAGAAAATAACTTTTTGCCCATTGAAATAGAAGGTAGTTCAAAATTAAGGAAAATAGACTATAAAAGTCCTACTGCAAGCGCGCAGGTAAAATCTTGTATTATTCTTGCAGCTCTTCAAGCTTCGGGAACAAGCAGTATTGAAGAACCGTCCAATTCCAGAAATCATACGGAAATAATGCTTAAGGCAAGAGGAGTGGATATTGAGATTCGCGGAAAGAAGGTAAGTGTTAAAGGCCCTGCAAAAATTAAGGCAATGGATATGCTTGTGCCGTCAGATATTTCTTCGGCAGCATTTTTTATGGTAGCCGCGGCAATTATGCCTGGGTCAAGTTTAGAAATACCTAATGTGGGCGTCAATCCTACACGGGACGGAATGTTAGAAGTTCTAAAAAGTATGAGAGCAAGTATTGAAGTGCGCAACCAAAGAAAAGTATCTGGTGAACCCGTTGCCGATATC
>JAPLKN010000123.1 GCA_026388075.1 Elusimicrobiota bacterium | reverse complement strand
AACACTTGGATGAATTCCACCAAGCACAACTTTCTTTTTTCGTTTCCTAAATTCTTCGGCAAGATAATATGCCCTGGGCGCAGTTGATGTCATACAAGTTATACCAACCAAATCACATGATTCGTCTAAATTTACATCTTCAAATTCTTCTTCTACAATCTTAACCTGATGTTCCGGTGGCGTAAGCCCTTTAATAATATCAAGAGCCAATTGTGGAAAAGTTAAACCTCCGTGGTTCCATTTTTCAAACGAGTTGAAAGGAGAAATTAGTAGTATTTTCATGATTTAATTATTATTTTATTAATATTTATTTAGCCCGATTACGCAACAAGGCAAATTGAGAAAGTCTTTCCAATCATTATTATTTTTTATAATATCAATTTCTATATTTTGATTACTCATATCATTTTTTAAAAGGTTAAACCATAAATTTGGTTAATAACATTGTCGCTTCGGTTTGGAGGGTAGGAATCGGTCTGCTTGCCTGCTTCTCTTTTCCTTTTTTTGAAAAAACTTTTTATAATTTTAGCAAATGGCCACATTTTATTCAAGCCAATTTAGGACAAGGTATTGTACAACACTTTATTAAAGATGCTCATAGATTTATTTCACCTTTTTTTATACAATGAATTGTCTTTTATATAAAAGGTCTGCCAGTGGCAATACTCTAAAATTAAGGCTAAGATTTATAATAATGAAATCTTTTTTTAGAATAATCCTTTTAGTTTCTATCGCCTTAGGCCCTTTAGCGCTATATGCAGAATATTTTCATTCCCAGGGTCAAATTGCGGGATGGCTTGAACATAACGACCTTGCTCAAAATAAACTTAATATCGGCTTTCGGTATTTACCGGAATTCTCCGTTTCTAGGGAAATTGAAAAAGACAAGACACTTGATGCCGATATCGCGATAAACGCTTATGCGCAAGCGCCAGCTGATTTTTTATACAAAGCTAAAGACAATTCCGATTTAAAATTCTACAGATTTTGGGGAAGATTTCATTCAAACCAGTTTGAAACGCGCCTTGGGCTTCAGCAGATAAGTTTCGGCCCGGCAAAAATACTTAGATCGTTGATGTGGTTTGATTCAATTGACCCTCGGGACCCTCTAAAATTTACTGAAGGTAACTGGGCGGCTTTAGCACGCTATTATTTTCTCAATAATTCCAATATTTGGCTCTGGGGCCTTTACGGAAACGATAAGCTCAAAGGTCTTGAAACTGTAAAAACTGATCCCAACAAAATAGAATACGGAGGACGTTGCCAGTTTCCCCTTCCAAAAGGCGAAGGCGGAATAAGTTTTGACCGAAGATGCGTAAATCAAAATGACTGGAATCGTATTATGGCTGTACCGCTGGCAGATTGTGTAGAAAACCGTCTGGGATTTGACGGCTATTGGGATATAGGTGTCGGCTTATGGTTTGAAACTTCCATTGGAAAAATGGATTTGGCTTCTGACCAGCAGGAATATGAAGAAAATTATACCATCGGCGCAGATTACACTTTTTCCAGCGGTTTACATATTTTAGGAGAACATATGTTTACGGGAAAAGGCGCAGATTTTAACTGTCTCGGCAAGAAAAACAATGTTTCGGTATTCGTTGCAGATTATAAGCTTGGAATTTTAGACGCAGTAAGCGCAATAGAGTATTACAATTGGGATATAGGAAAAGTGTATTCAAACCTCAGGTGGCTGAGAACATATGACAACTGGCAGTTTAATCTTATCGTGTACTCAAACGGGGATGATACGACAACTTCTTATTCCGGAAGAGGAATGCAATTTTTAGTTATGTATAATTATTAGGACATCCTGCGAAAATAAGGATGTCCTGATTACACAGATTTGAAAAGAGATTACACAGATGGAACAAAAAGATCAAATAACTGAAAAAATAATTGGTTGTTGTTTTAATGTCCATAAGGTTTTAGGCCCGGGATTTAATGAGAAAATATATCAGAATGCATTAAAAATGCAATTTGAAGAACAAGGAATAGGGTTTGAAATAGAGAAAGAATATAAGGTAAATTATGCAAGCAAAGAGGTGGGAAAATTTAGGGTTGATATGGTTGTGGAAGACAAGGTTATAGTAGAAATAAAAGCTTTAGCTGGAAATATTGCACAGATATTCGAGTATCAAGTGATATCATATTTAAAATCATCAGGACTTAAAGTTGGATTATTAATTAATTTTGGCAACAAGAGTTGTCAAATAAAGAGAATTATGTACTAATCTGTGTAATCTGTCCTTTGTATCTGTGTAATCAGGTATAATGAACATTATACCAGGAGCAAACAATGGAAATAATTCGTGTTGAAAATATGACTAAGCGCTATCCCATCGCTGGCACAGAGTTTACCGCTTTAAGCAATATTAACCTTACGTTTGAAAAAGGCGACTTCTGCGGGGTTATCGGCCCGAGCGGCTCCGGAAAAACAACTCTTCTGAATATTATCGGCTCGCTTGATGTTCCATCAACGGGAAGCACACTGGTACTCGGAAACCAAATAGAAAAACTTTCCGAAAAAGCCGCAGCAAACTTAAGAAGCGCCCACATGGGATTTATTTTCCAGACCTATAATCTTCTGCCGGTTTACACCGTTTATGAAAACGTGGAATTTCCGCTGCTTTTAATCAAAATGTCTTCTGAAGAAAGAAAGGAAAAGATACTAGACGCAATTGAATGGGTGCATCTTACGGATAAAATAAATTCCCGGCCTTCTCAGCTTTCGGGAGGCGAATGCCAGCGTGTCGCTATCGCACGGGCAATAGTAAAAAAACCCGAACTTATCCTTGCCGATGAGCCGACTGCAAACCTTGATGCAAATAACTCGTTCAATATTCTTGCTATGATGGTGAAGCTCAACGAGGAACTCAAATCCACATTTATTTTTGCCACTCATGACGAGAAAGTAATTAAATATTTGAAACGCAAAATATTCTTGATGGACGGCAGAGTAGTTAAGGATGAAAGAGTCGGTTAACGGTAGCCGCAGGCTTCAGCCTGCGAAATAAGATGATCGACAAAAATATAAGAGAAAAAAAACATCGCCTGCCCCTTGAGCGGTATAAAGGACAAATAAGAGTAACCTTTACTCTCTGTATTAAAGGAAGAAAAGTGGTTTTTACTAATAAACAGATCATGAATGAATTCATCAAAATTCTTAAAAAGGCGGATGAAAAGCACTTTTGCAGGAATTGGGCGTATGTATTCATGCCGGATCATTTGCATCTGGTTGCTGAAGGTCTTTCAGATCAAGCGGATGCATGGAAAATGATAAATCTATTCAAACAAAAAACTGGTTTTTGGCTGGCTAAGAATAAACCAGATATAAAATGGCAAAAGGATTTTTTTGACCATATTCATCGCGAAGAAGATGATTTAAAAAAACATATTGCCTATATTTTAAAAAACCCGTTAAGAAAAGGGCTGGTGTGTGACTGGAAGGATTATCCTTTTAAAGGTTCACTGGATTTCAGTTTGGAAGATATACTCTAAAAAACCGCAGGCTAAAGCCTGCGACTACCGAATCTCGTAGCTACCGAAACCTGAGATTACTAAAGTCTTTGGAGTCATTATGTATATTTTTAAACTCGCGTACAAAAATCTAATCGGCGCAGGTTTGAGAACCTGGCTTAATGTTTTTGTCCTTTCTTTGGCATATGTGCTCATAATACTGCATCAAGGAATCCTTTCAGGATTTCTAAAGCAGGGAACACTTGAATCTATTAAAGATGAAATCGCTGGCGGGCAGTACTGGCAAAAAAACTACGACCCCTACGATTCAATGACTTTAGACATCAGCCATGAGAAAGTTGCTCCGGAAATCCAAAAACTTATTGATACTAAAGAAGCTGCTGCTCTACTGATGGCCCAGGGAACGATATATCCGTCGGGAAGAGTTCAAAGCGTGTTATTAAAAGGGATTGATCCGAACCAAACTATACTGGGAATAGATTTTAGGCCGCTTGAAACTAAAGGAGAAATTATTCCGGTCATGGTTGGCATGCACATGGCGCAAAGCAATAATTTTAAAGACGGCGACAGCATTACTATCCGCTGGCGGGACGTTTACGGGACCTTTGATGCAGCCGAAGGAAAAATTGCCGGAATATTTCATACGTTGGCGCCCGCCATGGATAACAAGATCCTATGGCTTCCTCTTGAAAAATTGCAGAAAAGGATGTCTATGAAAGACGAAGCGACTATGGTCATTGTCGGACAGAAAGTGACAGGGCAATCCGATAAGACGGATTGGAATTTTAAAACGCAAAAGTTCTTACTTTTTGATTTGATAACCCTGATAAAAACAAAGAGAATCGCCGCGATGGTCCTTTATGTTCTTCTTCTTTTGCTTGCGTTGCTTGCCATTTTTGATACCCAGGTTCTTTCTATTTTTCACCGGAGGAAAGAAATCGGAACTCTGATGGCTTTAGGTATGGCGCGGCCAAGTGTAATTTTTCTTTTTACGCTTGAAGGCGCTATGAACGGAATTTTAGCCATGGCGGTCGGAGCTATATACGGGACTCCTCTTTTAATTATATTTGCAAGGAGCGGATTAACGATACCCGGCGCCTCGATAGGATACGGTTTTACCATCGCACAAAAAGTATTGCCGTCATATTCGTTCGGGCTGATACTGGGAACCGTTTTGATAGTATTTACTGCAGTGACCATCGTCAGCTTTTTGCCGATGCGAAGGATATCGGAAATGAAACCGACGGAAGCTTTAAAAGGGAAGATACAATGATTTCTTTTCTTATCAAAGGCCTATTAAGGGACCGTTCAAGAAGTTTGTTCCCTGTATTGATGGTTGCCACGGGAGCTTTTTTGACGGTTTTTTTATACTGCTGGATTACCGGCATAACGGGCGATATGGTACGGGGCATAGCCCAGTTCAACACGGGACATGTAAAAGTAATCACAAAGGCTTTTAGGGAGCAGAAAGATCAAATGCCGAATGATTTGGCATTGCTCGGCGTTAAAAATATCCTTGACACATTAGAACATTTTGATCCGAATATGATTTGGCTTCCGCGAATAAGGTTCGGAGGCCTCTTGGATATTCCGGACTCAAAAGGCGAAACCCGGTCCCAGGGGCCGGTGATGGGTTTGGGCGTCGAGCTTTTTGATAATAAATCTCCCGAAATAAATATCTTAAATCTAAAAAAAGCTCTGGTTCAGGGAAATCTTCCCCAAAAGAAAAATGAAATACTGATAAGTGAAGAGTTTGCCAAACGTCTTCGTGTCAAAATCGGCGAAACTGCAACGCTCTTGAGTTCAACTATGTACGGGGAAATGGCTATGCAAAATTTTAAGATATCCGGAACTCTTCGTTTCGGCGTGGCTGCAATGGATAGAAGCACGATAATTGCCGATATTCATGATATTCAAAACGCTCTTGATATGGAAGACGGCGCTAGCGAGATCGTAGGATTTACAAAAGATATGGTCTATTTTGATGAGCCGATGATATTTTTGGCCAAAAAATTCAATTCTGCTTTTTCAAAACCCGATGATAAATTTTCTCCTGTCATGGAAAGCCTTTCAGAACAAAACGAAATGAACGACCTTCTAAAAATGGCAAATTACATCGGAAGCCTTATGGCAGGAGTTTTTGTTTTTGCGATGTCCATTGTTCTGTGGAATTCCGGCCTAATGAACGGCATCAGGCGTTACGGCGAAATCGGGGTGCGGCTTGCGATGGGCGAGCCGAAAGGCGTTTTATATCGGCGGATGATTATTGAATCTTTTTTTATAGGGCTTGCCGGCTCAGGTATAGGAACAATTCTCGGACTTGCGGTTTCATATTATTTGCAGTTTGTAGGGCTTGATTTCGGCTATATCATGCAAAAAGCTACCGTGATGATATCCAGCGAGATCAAGGCCAGGGTTACACCGACCAGTTATATTATAGGATTTGTTCCGGGGCTCATCGCACCGGTTATCGGCTCTTTGTTTGCCGGTATCGGAATTTATCGCAGGCAAACATCTCAGCTTTTCAAGGAGCTAGAAGTATGAAGAAATTATTCTATTTGACGCTATTTATATTTGCCGGTACTCTTTTTGCCGATACTCCTTCCGGTGAAACTGTTTTGAAAAAAGTAGACCAGAATTATTATTCTGACACCCGTATCTCGGTCACGAGCATGGTTATAAAAGGGCAGAGGGCAACACGGACGATAGAAGCAAAAAGCTGGGGTAAGGGCTATAAAACCGCATATACAGAATATTTGGCTCCTCCGAGAGAAAAAGGGACTAAAATGCTTAAAATCAACAACGAACTCTGGATGTATACCCCTTCAACGGACAGGATAATTGCAATTGCAGGGCACATGCTTCGCCAGTCGCTGATGGGTTCCGACATTTCCTACGAAGATTTTATGGAGGACCCTCAGCTGAACCATTCATATAACGCTAAGGTTTCCGGAGAAGAAAATATTGACGGAAGGAAATGTTATGTGTTGGATTTAACTGCCAAAATAGAAGACATCTCTTACTATGCAAGAAAAATGTGGGTGGATGAAGAAAGATATGTGCCCCTCAAAGAAGATTTAATCGCCAAAAGCGGGAGACTCCTTAAAACAATAAGGTTAAACGAAGTTCAGAAAATCGGGGAAAGATGGTATCCGAAGCGGATTCTTTTTAAAGATGTCCTTCAAAGCGGAGACGGAACTGAGATTATTATTAAATCAATACAGTTCAATGTAAATATCCCTAATTATGTCTTTTCAAAAGCTTCATTAAAACAATCTAATTAATATTCAAACCTATTTAAATGTAATTTAAGAGATTGGCATTACATACAAAGAAAAATTATAAAATTTAGGAAAGAAAAGTTTGAATGGACCTGTAAAGGAAATAAAGCGAAAGAATAATAAGAGCAATTCCCATAGCGAAATTTATTTTCTGGATTGTTTTAAGCGATATGAATTTTTTTGCCCAGTGAAGAATAAAAGCTAAAACTGAAAGATAAGCCCCCATTCCCAGCACGCCTGAAAAAAGAAAAATCACAGAATCGTATGAAGTAAATTTTCCGATTACTTTTAAATCCATTATTATTTTTGCTCCGATAAGCCACCAGAAAATCATCAAGGGATTTGCAAGACTTAAAAGAAAACCGGTTACATAGCCCACCCTTTTGCTTCGCAAAATCTGGATATCCATATGAGTGATATGAGGTTTAGCGCTCTGTTTAAGCGTTAAATACGCCAATAACCATAACAGAAGCATACTTACCATTTCAAAAGCGGCAACTACAATTTTGTTCTCCAGGAAAGGCGCCAGGCCAAAAAAAGCTATTAAACCGTAAAGCATATCCCCGGTTGCAACGCCTACAATAACCATAAGCGCAGATATAAGATGGTTATGCAAAGACCTTTTTGCAACCTCTATCTGGCAGGCGCCGGTAGGTATTGCCACAACGAAACCTAGCATAAAACCAATATTTATTAAGACAAAAATCTGCATTATTTTATGTTCCTTTTTTTAGATTTATTGCACTATTTTATATATTTCAGCATATAAATTCAATTTTTATTTTTTACTTGATTTTTTAGATCCTTTTATAAGGTAATCAGCGATTGCCATTGAAGCTTTATAAAAACCGAGCATTTTATCTAAATCACTACTTTTTTCAGTTGAAATAAGCTTGTTTTCTAAAGTATTGTCCAGTTTATAGAAATGAATTTTGTTATCTTTAATATCGTACTTAACCGCTCCTTTTTCGGAAATTATAAATCCTTCGCTGTTATAGGCGAAATGAGGAAGTTTTTGATCCAGCATATTTTTTCCCATAGCTATATAACTTGCATTTGAAAGAGAAAGGTTATAAAGTGTCGGCATAATATCAATATGCGAACCGAACACTTTCGTATTCACCTTTTTCGGCTTTAGTTTTTCAGGAATATAAAGATAAAAAGGCACGCTATATTTATTAAATAAATCCTTGGAACCGTAGCTGAATATGTCCCAAAAATTGTGGTCCCCGGTTACGGCAATAATAGTATTTTTGCCGAATTTTGAGTTTTTAACCTTCGTTATAAACTCACCCAGCTTTTGATTTGCGTACTGATAGGTTATCAGCCTTTGGGAAACCATTTTTTCATCGCCGTTAATAACTTTTCTGAATTCATCATACATCTTTATCGGTTTAGGCTTGTATGTGTCAGGAACTAAATAAGGAGGATGGTTTCCGGTAGTCAAAGCAAAAATAAACTTGGGCTTTTTATCATTTGCGCTGAGTTCTTTATAAAGAGCATTAAAAAGGTATTCATCATAAACTCCCCATTCATTTTTTTGGGAGCCTTTTTCCATTGATCCTTCACCGAGAAGTTTATCAAACCCCTGGGCAGAAAAAAATGTTGATAGGTCGCGCCAGTTTAATCCTCCGCCGTAAACAAGAATAGTTTCGTAACCGGCTTTTTTATACGGCAAGGTTAAAGTAAACGGATATTTAGCGTAAGCATATTCTGACTGGGTTATTTCCAGCGAAAGCGGCCTCTGCGGAATGTTTAAAACCAGCGACTCAATGGCATGAACGGTTAAAAGACCTGCCGGCAAAAAATTATAAAATACGTAGTCCTGATCAAAATGTTTTTTCAGTTCTCCCAGCATGTCAAAGTCGCTTCTATTGTAACGCAACAATTTTGTCCCCATGCTTTCCATAACTATAAAGATAACATTCGGCCTTAATTGCTCAATAATCTTATTTTTTGAAGTTTTCTGAGTTAAATTAGATACCGGATCTTTTTCGTTTACTTTTTCTTCGCTGATGTTCAAGAAATCAGCTAAAGCTTCGCGGATATTTTTTTGATAGCCGAGCGATTTAGCCAAATCAACGTTTTTATCCGCACTTTCCATTCTATATTTGATAGCCTTACGCAAAGCAATGACTCCGTTTAAACTTAATTTATTTATAAAATCGTTGGATGATATTTCTTCGTAAATTGAAAAGATCGGCTGCATTGTAAGAGAACCCCTTGCAGAAAATGCCTGAGCACAAATAAGTAAAGCGATGAAAACAATTTTAAAATAGGTCTTGAATGGCTTTCTCGGGAAATATACCAACTGTTGCAGAGATTTAGAAACTCTTTTTGAACTGTAATATATGCCCGCTAATATTGTTAAGAAAATTAATAAAAACGCGGGGAATTTTGGATTCTTAAGTATCGTTGAAATTAATGCCCTTGTATCATCTTCAAAAAAACCGTAAATAAGAATATTGATATGGTCTTTGAAATACGAATAAAACGCGAAATCTACAAAAAGAATAAAGAAGACAAAACCAAATAAAAAGAAATAATACCATTTAAGAATTTTTCCCCATAAAATAAATAAGGATTCCTTTTTTACAGCCCAAATTATCAGAATACTTATTGTCACTAAATAATTTATAACTGCTATAACTACAAGATCGAATCTTATGCCCAGAATAAACGCCTGTAAAACATCATCATACAAATCCTTTAACTCCGAAAAATTCGCAAAATAGAAAAAGAATACCAGCCTGAATAATGACATAAACAACAAAAACATGATATTAAAAGGGATTAGTTTTAGGAAGGTATTAAAAACAACGCTAAAATCAATTTTATTTTCCATTTTTGTAGGTTGACTAGTTGTATTTATCCATACTTCTGAATTGTATTGCCTCGGCTATCTCTGCAGGGCCGATATTTTCTTTTTCTGCCAAGTCCGCAATTGTGCGGCTCACTTTTAATATCCTGTCATAAGCCCTTGCAGATAACCCTAAGCGTTCTATAGCAGCGCGGAGAAGATCTTTGCTTTCTGAATCTATCTGGCAGTATTTTTTTATCTGCCTTGAATTCATCTGGCTGTTATAATGAATTTTTGTACCCTCAAACCGACCGCTTTGAACATTTCTTGCTTTCAATACTCTTTCCCTTATCGTTTTTGAGCTTTCAGCGGATTTCAAGGGCTCATCAGTTAACTCAGAAATTTTCAGCGCCGGAACTTCAAGATGTATGTCAATCCTGTCAAGCAAAGGCTCTGAAATTTTCCCTCGGTACTTTATAACCTGATATGAGTTGCACATGCACTGCTTGTCCGGATGCCCCAGGTTCCCGCACGGGCAGGGGTTCATTGCTCCCACAAGCATAAACGAAGCGGGAAAAGTTAGCGAATTTTTTGCTCTGGAAATTGATACCACTTTATCTTCCAAAGGTTGTCTCATAACTTCTAAAACATATCTGTGAAACTCGGTCATCTCGTCCAGGAATAAAACTCCGTTATGTGCAAGGCTAACTTCACCGGGCTTCGGATAAGTCCCGCCTCCAATTAGGGCTATATCTGAAATTGTGTGATGCGGAGACCTGAAAGGCCGTTTAGTCACAAAACCTTTTTCGGAATAAAGCATTCCTGCAACAGAATGAATTTTTGTGGTTTCAAGAGCTTCTTCGTATGTGAGCGGCGGAAGTATGGTAGGAAGCCTTTTGGCAAGCATAGTTTTGCCTGATCCGGGAGGGCCGATCATAATAACGTTATGGCCGCCCGCGGCAGCTATTTCTAAAGCTCTTTTTGCAAACTGCTGGCCTTTTACTTCAGAAAAATCTAGGTCCTGATGATGGGATTCTTCAGAAAGATTCGGTTCAGAAACTACCGTGGGTAAAATTTCTTCATCGCCGTTTAAAAATCTTACAACCTGTAAAAGATTTTTTGCCCCATAAACTTTAATATTTTTTACAGCTGAAGCTTCAAAAGAATTTGCTAAAGGAACAATTAGTTTTTCTATGCCCTTTTGCTGAATACCTAAAGCTGCGGGAAGAACTCCTTTTACAGGCCGTAAAGTTCCGTCCAAAGCAAGTTCACCCAAAAAACAGTACTCGCTTAAGTCTTTGGATTTAATTTTTTGTTCCGCGCAAAGGATACCTAGAGCTATAGGCAGGTCAAACGAGGACCCTTCTTTTTTTATGTCAGCCGGTGAAAGGTTTACTGTTATTCTTCGGGTAGGAAAATTAAATCCTGAATTTTTTATCGCTGCGACAACGCGGTCCCGGGACTCTTTAACTGCAGTATCAGGCAACCCAACAGTAGAAAATACGGGCAGGCCGGAAGCAATATAAACTTCCACATTTACAAGATATGCATCAATGCCGTTAACTGCCGCTGAAATTACTTTTGAAAGCATTTTTAAATTAAATTGAAGTCCCGATTAAATAAATTCTAACGGAGAGGGCGAGATTTGAACTCGCGATACCCGTAAAGGTATATCGGTTTTCGAGACCGACGCCTTCAACCACTCGGCCACCTCTCCATTAACGAAGTTAATGTCCCGCCGTCTAGTTTTCAAAGAAAACTGGGGGGATTACTTTTTTTCAACCACCCCCTGCTGTTCCTCTTCGAGAAACAATACCGCAGGGGCTCCGTCCGTCGGCCCCCATCATTTTAATAGGGACAGACACCTATTTATCAATTATCTTCTTAGGCCTGCCTTTTGGCTTTAGCTTTAAAACTCTCTTAAGTTTTCCTTCGAGCTCATCCAGAAAATTAGTACTGCCAAGAGGTCTTCCCTTTCTTGTTTGTTCCCTTATTTGCCTTATTTCATTAGGATCATCTGATAGCTCTAAAAATTTTCTCCAAGTTTTCGTGTTTCCATCAACATAATCAAAAAATTTGTTTACCCCTAATTCGTCGCGCTTATCTATTCCGGAGTGCGCTCTTGCACTTGACCAGCTCCAGCGGTGCGGGTTATTAACCATTTTTGATCGCACAGGGTTTCTTTCGATATAACGGGCGCATGCAAGGGTGTGCCGTTCATCCATTACAGATGAGAAAAATCGCCCTTGAAACAAATGTCCTTGTGTACGCATTTTCTTGTTATAGTATTGAGAATACTTCATATGGGCATATTTGAAGACCTTTCCCATTGAATCTTCGCTCTCAGGAACCACGACGAAGTGAACATGATTAGGCATAAGGCAGTACGCCAATATACCCAAACCATAACTCTTGCTTTCATTTTCCAAAAGCGATAGATATTTTTTTCGGTCCGTATCGCCGGAAAATATTCTTTGTCTGTAGTTTCCTCTTTGGGTAATATGATGGGGATATCCTACGGCTACGACTCTTGCGATTCTTGGCATGGGCAAATTATATCTCTTCTTCTATGCAATGTCAATGTAAATAGGTGTCTGTCCCTATTAAACAAACTGGAGCCGATATAATGTATCGACCCCAGTTTCTTTAAACTTTTTCTAATAATTAATGATTATTTAAACTGCACTGAAAAAGATATTCTGTTCGTGTTTCCCAAATCGCCGTAAGGAACAAACGCATAATCAAAGCAATAGTCCTGATATTTAACTCCAAAACCTACTGTTATACCGTTAAGTCCGCCTGTTTTTGAATTTCTGGTGTTGTAACCGGCTCTGCCGGAAATATCTATTTTATCTTTCAATTTATATACGTATTCGGTGCCGATTCCGTAATTTATGTCGTTATCGATCGGCGCGTTTATGTCCAAAACCGCCAGCCAGTTTTTCTTTACGGTGTAAGCGCCGCCAATTTTTATGTTCATCGGCAGGGAATCTTCTTCGCTTACATATTTTAATTTTGTTCCGACATTTTGTGCCGCTGCGCCTAAAGTAATTTTGTTATTTATTTTTTTCATTGCGCCCAAGTCAACCGCGTATGCCGTTGCGGTATTAGTAATTTTTGAGCTTATGTATTTTAAGTTCGCGCCTAAAGAAATATCTTTGACTTTTTTTGCATATGAAAGAGATACAGCCATATCAGTCGGACTAAAATCTCCGACTTCAAGCCCGGTATTATCGGTTTTTTTCAAACTGCCGTAAGAAAGATACTGCACTCCTATTCCAAACACTCCCAAATTCTTATATGGACGAGCATATGATACCCAGTCATAAGAAATATCTTCAAACCATATCGCATGCATTAAGGTTAAAGAACCTTTTCCGGCAACTTGATTTAATCCGGCAGGGTTCCAATAAATTGCCGTTGAATCGTCTGAAATACCGGCAAAAGAATCGCCCATGGCTGTCGGACGAGCGCCTGCTCCAAGTTTAAGAAATGCGGCGCCGGACGTTCCGATATCGCTGCTTGAAAATGATGCAAAACCTAAATTAGCGCAAAACACTGCACAAGCTAACACTGCTAAAATCTTTTTCATTCCATCCTCCTTAAATTTCCTTTTTTTCTATATTGTCATTCCGTCCGCCCTAGTCGGATCGGGGTCTTGTATTTGTCTTTCCTATACGCTACACGCTATACGCTATTTCTCTATTGCCACTTTTATCTTTTTTGTCCCTTGAGGACTATTGATGTAAATTATGTAAACACCGCTTGCAACCAATGAACCGCCGTCATTTTTCCCATCCCATATCACCTGGCCGTTCCCGGTTGAATAATCAAGTTTTCTAACTAATTCACCAGCTACATTGTAAATCTTAATATCAGCCGTTGCTGTAAGGTTTGCGATAGTCATTGAATAAAGCTTGGAATTCAATGGATTCGGATAGACCTTTATGCTACCAAGGTTTGCCGCCGGTGCTAGCTGAACTAATACAAATTTGGATAAATGGTCAGTTTGAGCTACAACTTTGTTTTGGTCCGGGTATACCGTTGAAGGCAAAGGAGTCCAGAGATTGTTTGTCGAGTCATATCGGCAGATTACAAGTTTGGATTCATCTAACCCGGCAATGTCTGAATCCCGATAATACATTGTTATTGTTATTGCTTTATCAGGCTGGGCATTTTTATCCGTGGTTACTTCTATACCTATATTTGTTATCTTAATTGTCTCGCGATCTGATGAAGGAACAGAAGTCATAGATGCTGTTAAACTCACGTTCTGGTTGAAAGTGTTCGGAGG
>JAPLKN010000122.1 GCA_026388075.1 Elusimicrobiota bacterium | reverse complement strand
CTTTCTCCTTTTATTTTAAGGCGCCAAAAATAAAGGCAAAAAACAAAGCCCCTAGAATAGCACCGTTTATTAATTGCAAACTTAAGTATTTAGTGTCTGCTGAAAAACACATCAGACCCTTGATTATCAGCCCAAGGCTGATCCGACTAGGGCGGACACTGATTATAAGACTGATTACACAGATTACGCTTGACGGTGAATCACTGTAATCTCGTCATTATCTGTGTAATCCTTCGATAAACTCAGGATGGTGAGCGAAGCCGAACCATCAAGGGCTTAATGAAAAATAAATTCATGACAAAAAGTGCGAGCTTTTTGGTGAAAAATAGTTAAAAACCGTGCACTTTTGTATAGAAAATAATTATTCTTCTTATTGTTAATTCAAACATTTTGTTTATTTTTCAGTAAGCCCTATTTAACTACAGGTTTGCTTGTGAGGATGGTAATCATACTACTTTTTTTATATTTTTTCAAGTCTTTTTTTTTCCGCGTCTCTCCTATAAATATGCAAAAAATGACTGCTTAATAAAAAGGGTTTGACATTTAATTAAATGCCAAGCCCTTAGTGGAAATTTTCCAAATGTCTCCTACTATTTTTCCCCCCGGCCTGAATCCCCAGCCAGGCCCCCTTTAAATGTTTTTTATGCCGCTCCAAGCAAAGCTTCTATAGCTTGCGCATTGAAAAGCTCTTCGCCTTTTTTACCGCGCAATATCTGTTTAGGTTCTCCCAGTTGGGCAATCAGCTCTATAAGCGCGTTTATATCTTTTGGATTCGTAGATACACTTAAAGCCTGGACTTTCTTGTATAATTCAAAGTAGAATGTTTCAGCGCTCACTTCGTGCTCCGCCACAAAGCTTTCCGGCGCTATAGACAAGCCCGATCCTTCGGTCGCAAGCATCTTCTGTTGCAGAAGTTTTTGTCCTAGCATAATTTCAAGCCGCTGATCGGCAAGCCCGGCTTTAAGGCTTTCTTTACCTTTTATTCCGGAAATTTCATCAAGTTTGGTCTTTGCGAGCACTTTTTCTGCTATTGATGTTAAAAACGCTTTTCTTAAAGCTTCTTTTTTGGACTCGTCCCCGGCTTCTCTTCGGATTTTTTCAAGATACAGGCCCACTGATTCAAGGCCTATCAATGATTCTACTGTTTTATTATCTTCTTTCTTAATCGCCTCTGCAAGAGCATCGATATCGGCTGGCCTTTCGGCTAAAGACGGCAATTTGTCCCTGTCCCATCCATATCCGACCTCTCTCACAAATTGTTCCGAAAGCGTATTTGTATTGTACAAACTCAAGATGGTCGTCTTAAGAAGTTCCGTAAGCGCCACCCTGTCAAGTATCGATCGTTCCCCGCCGCTAAGCAGGTTTTTCAAATCACTGAGGTTAAGTATCTTGCAAGTTTCCTTGGACTTTTTCAATTTTTCTCTTAATTGTTCGCCATTCTGGTACCCGCTGATGAGCTCGGCTTTAACCCCTTTCTGCGCCGTACCTTCGGGCGAATAATAGTCATACATCCTTAAATTATTATGTTCGTCATTCATAACGTATCCGGGAAAACCCATTTCCTTATAAATGTTTTCTCCCGAACTATTTCTGAGGTCTATATAAATTTGCACCCCGCTTTTTCTTGCAAATTTTGCGATCCCCTTTATCTGTCCTTGTGTTAAACCCTGAAAAACAGCGGGATCAACTATCATCTGGCCGTTGCCAACTTTATTAAAGACCTCGAGGTTTTTCTTGAATTCAGTAATATTCGTAAGACCGTCAAGATTTATGTATATCGTTTCGGCTAACGCGTTCTTTTCGGCATTCCTGATGGTCATAAGCTCGCCCAGCTTCACTGAAATTACGTCTCTGTTATTCTCTACTATATCGGGGAACAGGTCAGCGGTCACGATCATTGTACCCATCTCGTTATAGGCGATTTTTTTCCCGGTTGAGGTGTGGTCAATGGTTATACCCGGCTCAAATCCAATAATATCGGCATCCACATTGACCTTTTTGAAAAATGTTTTCAGCTTATCCATCGCCCGCCTTGAACCGCTTATTTTTCCTGCTTTCTCCACGACTGTTCCGTTAATTGTCTGTGCAATGATATCAGCGCTTTCATTTTCCGCAAACAGCATCAGGGCACCGTATTTGGTGCTTGCCCAGATTTGTTTCCCTTCCACAAGCATACCCGTAGTCTTTAGGTCCAGCTCTTGCGGGTTTTGCGGGAACTTATCCAGAATGTATATGTTCGTATGCACATTGCCGCGGGCATCAATCGTTGCGGCCCCGAATTTTTCTATGGCTTCCGTTAAGCCGGACGATTTAATGTAATGCCAGTCAAGCAAAGTATGAACTGTCAAATTTGCCGCTGCCGCAGCTAAAATCCCTGTTACAAGACTAATTACGAAAGAACCGATTCCCAGCGAGATGAAAGTTAATAACCCGATGGCAATACCCGCCGTAATTCCTGAAAGCACAACCAAAACCGCGCCGGTCTTTTGTTCGTGGCTTGAAATAAATCTGAAGGGAGTGACAAACGAAGGCGCAAATTCCCTTGCCGCAACCCGCGCCGCAATGCTTAGCGATGATTTTCCCTCATTTGCCCACCTGTTAACCTTGGGCAAATTCGCAAGCATTATTGCGCTGATTATTCCTTTCTGTTTCAACATGCTCACCACGTCTTTCCAGCCAAACATCGGCACCATTCGGCCGTTCTTTTTTTCCATTACCTTTTCCGCCAGTTGTGAAGTCCAACCATTGTCTTGCATAGTCTTTTCCCACAGAGGGGCCAGCCAATCGTTTATATGGTCAGTACATAAAACGCTGCCGTCTCTTGTCTTTACTTCAAACAAATTAGAAAGCCCTATCAATTTCTCTATGTTTGAATTATCCCATTTTATTTTCCCCTTTTCATTTAGTGCTTCCACTATTTTCTGAAAAGATTGCTTATACCGAGGCGAACTGAAGAATTGGTCTATTATTGGCCCCAGACCTGACCAACCCAATCCACTTGCAAAAATAGTCCAATTATATAAAATAAAGCCAAAATTAAAAATATCATTTTCTTCAATCAAATCCGGCCTATTATTGATGAGGTCTGTTAAAAATCCCCCTATAGATTCAGTTAATATAATTCTGGACGGGTGCTCAAAAAATCTTAGGCTATCTGAATAAATAACCATTAACTCTTGCAATATTTCCTTGTCATAGTCTTGCCAATTATTTAGATTTGCCGTTTGCCTAAAAGATTTCTCGTACGCCCGCCATTCTTGAATTAGAGATTGAACATTTATAGTACTAGAATTCCAGTTATCCAATTTAATATGTTCATTTATATCAGTAAGCTGGCTTTTGATATCCCGAGGAAATTGGGTAACCTGAGATGCATTCCCAGAAGGGGGAGTTTTTACTGGTCTTACAACAACGGGAACGTTATTCACTGACTGGGACGAAGGAATGGCATGAACTATGGGTAAGTTTAAATAGTCATCTATATACGGAGTTCCCTTCCGCATTTCATCGGAGCCTATGCTTTTTTCAATATCTACATCGTGATTGGAAGTTGTCGGATGCCAGGTTCTGAAAACTGACCCTTTTATTCCTAATATGTCCTTTTCGGATTTTGCGCTTCCTCCGCAGAACAGTATTTTATCGCCTTTCCTAAAAATTGTAAGAGTCACGGATCCGCCAAAATCAATTCGGATTACTGGGTTCATAAGATTGCTCCCGGTAAATGAGGGACTTGTTTCTATTCTTTCGTTATCCCTGAGCGCGATATAGCCCTCATCTTTAGTAAAACCAATGTCAACAATAAAATATTCGCAATTTCCTAATAACTCGCCATCGAACTTTCCAAGATCGAGAAGCCCGCTGGTAATAAAATCTTCGGCGGAATAGACCCAATAATTTTTCCCGCCAACGGTGAATTCAAAAGGGCCTGTTTCTGAATAATCTATGCACGCTTGTTGTGCTTCAAATCGTTCTTCGTTCTCTTCCGGCAATACTTGTTTTGCGATCTCCGGATAGGCTTTCCATGCAAGCGCATCCAATAGCTTTCCTGCGATCCTGTATTTAACCCTATCCTCAAGTCTAAATTTCCGGAGTCGTTTTTTCGAGATATTCTCTTCCGGGCTTAGGAATTTGTCGCGCAATAGTTCCTCGAAGCAGCTAAGAGTAAAACGGAAGGATTCATTTTTTTGCGGATCAAGAAGGTTCACTATCGCCGTTTCATCTTTTTCATTCCAACTCTTTGCTTTTTGCGCCAAATAATTATCTTTTTTATTCTCTCTCCCCATAATAGGCGCGCCTGAAGAGCCGTCTGTATGAAAATAGCAACAGCTTGCCAGCAGTTTTAATACACACTTGTACAGCTCTTCATTAATTTTCTTTAGGTCAGCCAACTCTTCTTTTAACTTTGCAGCGGCTTTTTCCGCGGCTTCTTCATTAATCCTGCTTATGTTCGCTAATTCTTCTTTCAACTTTGCTTTATCTTCTTTACCCGATTGCATTCTCTTAATTATTGCGAATTCATCCAACGCCTGTAAAACAGAATCGAGTTTCGCTTTTTGCTCTTCAAGCGTCGGGACTGCTTTCGGAATGGAACTCCCGTAGTCTTTTAATGTCAAAGGATTCTTTAATAAATCAAGTTTTGACCACACGTATTTTTTTCTATCTGTTTCTTGTTTTATGATATCTAAATCTAGCCCGAGCATTTTAATAACGTCATTTACCTCTTCATCGCTAAGTACTTTTCCTTGAGCAGTACCGTATTCTGAAACAATTGTTTTTATGAGTTCTTTTGCTTTAGATAACGCTTCAACTGCTTGGCGCTGATAGGCGTACATTGAGCCCAAGTCGCCCAATCCTTCTCCTGAATACTCCAAATCCTTTGCGATCCTGTCATACCTGAAATAGTTCTCTAACCCATCAATATACCCGTCAATATTTTTTTCTAAATCATCACCTGTAACAGCCGGTTTAACTTTGGTCAACGACTTTATAGGATGCCGTATATTGTATTTCCAGTGCAGCCATACTGCCGTTATTTTTGCAAGCCGGATACTTCCCTTCTGCAAAGCCGATACAATACCGGATATTATGTTCACAGTGCCGGAGAAGCGCTTATCCCATCCGGGTTCTTCCGCAGTTTGATGCCCCTCTACGACAAATCTTTCAGAAACTTTCGCTACCGCCTCTGCTAAGCTAATTTCTCCTGTCAAACTATTCTTAAGGGCTTCTTCTGCCAGAGCTATCAGTTCAGCCGCTTCAGCCCTAGTCGCGCCAAGCGTTCTGGGTGAGACTGCAATCCAGGCAATTGCAAGCGATTTACTTATGTGGTTGTAGACAAATCTCGTAATACGATGGTTTTTCAGATAGTTTTCAATGGTCGATTCAGTTGTGAGAGGCCCGCCGTTGTCTGCAGAATTTAACAAGTCTTCTAAGAACCCCCATCCAGCGTTCGCCTCCCATTTGTTGAATCGTTTTTTTGCTATCTTTTCTGCAAGCTTAACGGTCCAGCCTTTATCTTTAAACGTATTTCGCCAAACGGCTGCCCATGCTTCGGCACCGTCAGGATCGTTAAGGCTTGGTTGTGCCCCTCTTTTGAAAGCTGTTCGTACAGTTTTTATTAATTCTTCTATTGCGTTTTCATTCCATGTAACATTCGAACTTAGCTTTTCTACGATCTTATCAAATTCTTCCCAAACACTATTTTCGAATTCTTCGTCTCTTTGGTTTTGTTTAGGAAATGCCATAGCAAACTTTTCTATTAAATTAGTCAAATCGCTTGGTTGCGGTATGTCTTTATTGTCCTGTGACAACTGAACTATTGTATCTGCTATCAATGCCGCTACCTTGGGACCACTTTCAAAATATTCACTCCCGTGTTCCTCATTTAATGAAGAAATATACTTTACCCAATCTGTAAAGATGTCTATTAATTTATCAAGGCTTTCTTCATTAAATCCGAAAAATTTCTTCTTTTCAGCAGCAGCCGATATTTTTTCCCATTTTTCCGTAAGTTCTTCGCAATCAATATAATCACAATCGCCCTCGTCAGCGCTGCACCATTCGTTCATGCGCTTTTCGATTCCACAAAGTATTATGTATATATCTTTCTGACCTTGATTAACCTGATTTGTTTTTCCAGGACGGGAAGCAGTACTAGAACCCGCGCCCGCAGGAGCATTGTTTACGGCTTGAGGCGACGGATTGGCGTTATTGCCTTGCATATCTTCAAAATATTTGTCTGCAAAGAAAGTTAGATTCAGCGACGCATAAGGATCGATTCTTTTATCAAGATCTTGATTTGAAGTAGTTGGATGCCACAACCTGCAAACGAACACCGGCTCGCTTACCCCCTCATATACCGCACGTTGAGTTATTCCCTCAAACCATACTTCGTTTCCTGTCCTCCATATGTCAAGCATCAAAGATTTGTCAAAATCAATTCGCATCACAGGATTTTCCTTATTGCTTCGTACCAATCCTTGTGAAATATTTATCCTTTCGTTTTCCCTGAGAGCTATATATCCCTCTTCCTTATCAAAAGACGGATCTATAATAAAATACTCGCATTCACTTAATAGATTGGTATTGAAATTTTGGATATCAGGACCGCTGGATATAAAATCTTCTGCAGAATAAACCCAATAGCTTTTTCCTTCTACGGTAAATTCAAATGGGCCTGTTTCCGAATAATTTATGCACGCTGTATTCGCCTTAAATTGTTCCATATTTTCTTCGGGCAATACTTTCTCTGCGAATTCCGGATATGCTTTCCAAACCATCGCTTCCAATAATTTCCCTGCGATCCTGTAATTGATCAGATCTCCAACTCCAGAGTGTTCAAGCCGTTCTTCCCATTCTTTTACTTCAGTACCATAAAACTTGTCCCACAGGAGGTCCTGAATTACGCTACAAGATTCCTTGAACAGGCTCATCTTTTGCGGGTCAAGAAGGTTCAATATTCTTGTTTCATCTGCTTCGTCTAGTTTTTCTACTTTACCGAGATAAACATTTGACCAGTAGTGTACCCAGTTTTCACGGGGCATCCGCGAACCATCTATGCCAAGACCACACAATGTCGCAAAAAGTTTTAGTACGCAATCATATAGTTCCTTATTAATTGTCTTCAGGGTGTTAAACTGTTTTTTCAGTTTTTCTGCGGCTTTTTCATTTATTTTATCAAGCTCTGCTGCTGTCTTCTTTTCCTTCAAAGCAGAATCAAGTTTCTCCCTTTGCTCTTCAAGCGATGGAATCGTCATCAATGCAAAAGGTATCGGTTTTTTACCTACAAGGAACCGGCCGATATTTGTAAAAGTTGTTTTGATAATTCTTCCCAGGTTATACCTTAAATGCGCTTTAACTATTGCCTTTGAGACCCTTTTCTCATTTGTTCCTTTGCTCAACAACTTTCTCACGATGGTCTCAATCTGCTCGAGGCCTCCGGCAAGTGTTTTTCGAGCAAGACTTGCTAGCCACTCCCTTTCGCTTATTCCTTTCGGTTTATGGGCGTTGATAAAATTATTGTATTCTTCTTGATTACCTTGCATTTTTAAGGCTATCGCAGACGACATCGCTTCAAGCTCTGCCTTCGGTGCCCCGAGTGCACGGGGTGAGATAGAAATCCAGGCTATTGCCAACGACTTGCTTATGTGGTTATAGACAAATCTCATAACCGCATGCTTCTTAAGATAGTTTTGAATGGTCCCCGCGGTGGTAAGCAGCCCGTTGCCTTTTAGAATGATAGAAACATTTTCCCAACCCAGAAGCGTTCCCATGTTATTCGCTATCGCCGACAAATTTGCCGGGGTCCAACCATCGCTATGTGTGGTCTTTTCCCAGATTGTTTCAAGCCAATCGTTTATTCTATCAATGCACGGCATACGATTTCCTTTATATTCCAGCGCATAAGTTTCCGAAAAATCTACCAATTTTCTAACGTTTTGCTCATCCCATTGAACTTGCGCTTTTTCATTTAGTGCCTCGGCTATACCCTGGAATGACTGTTTATACTGAGAATTATTGAAGAATTCTTCAATGACCATGAATCCTCGCGAATCGTTCATAAGCAGCCCGGTTCCCGCCTTAAACTTAACGAGAAAATCAAAAAAATCATTTTCATCAACGAGATCTGGCCTATTATTAATCAGGTCTGTCAGAAATTTGCCTATCTTTTCGGTCATGTCCGATGTTGGCGGGATACCGTAAAATTTCATACTTGCCCCATAAATTGTCATTAATATTTTCAAGATTTCTTTATTGAAGGTGAAGCTTTGCCAGTTGGTTGCAGTTGCCGTCTTTCTGAGAGAGTCTCCCATCGCCTGCCACTGCTGCAAAATATTATCCAAGTTGTCTAAGGAGCCGGAGCCTGTTTCCATCTGCGTTTTTATTTTATTAAGCTGCGAAAGCGTTCTTTGGGCCAGCACAATCTCTTCCCGGGTCGCTTTGGTTGTCCTTGCAGGCGCGGGTGCCGCAGAACCGCTTCCAGCAGTGTTGTATTCACTCGCTTCAGGTATATCAACAACAGAATCAGGGTCGTTAAGCAGCTGATCGACAGCTATTAGCATCGCATCAACCATACCTTCTAAAGTATTCGTTTGTTCCACACTGATATTTTCTAGTTTCGTGTCTTGCAAACTCTTGGAAGAAGCTTTTGAATTGGCAATAAGGGTTTGTTTTCGTTTCTCCAGCTTTTTTTGTGTATCTTTTGGCAAATTATCCCATGCCGGAGAATTGAGCTGCGCAATCACATCCCCGAATTTCTTAAGTATCTTTTCTTTCCTTTCAAGATTTCCCTCAAATTTTTGCTGCGCCTCAGAAATATCCAAATTTTTTAATTCATCATACAAACTTTTTATCTTTTCCAGATCTGCTTCTGTAATCGCCGGATTTTTTGCGAGACGGTTTATTTCATTGGCTAGTTTTTCAATTGTTGCTTTAATTGCCCCCATAATTTCGGCCTTCTGCTCGTCTGTCAGCGTATCTTTAAATGCCAGGTTATTTATTTCAGCTTTTTTTTGCGCGGCTACCTGTTCAGCCATGGGCAAAATGATTGCCGCCTGAGCTGCAAATTCCAGTTCAGGAAATATCCTTTTTACTATTTCTTGTATAATTCCTCTATGCCCCGGCTGAAGCCCGAGCTGTTCCATGATCTCGTCAATAATCGTAACAGGAACCGGATAACCGTCTTTTTCTTCAACCCAATAAACCTTCCCCTTATTTTTTGCTATTTTTTCAATAACGTTCTTAAATCCAATCTCGCTCAGCGTTGCCGGCAATATTCCTTGCGCAGACTGCCGGGCTTGACTTCTACTCGTTCTACTCCGTGTTGCGGACCCTCGTGTTGCGGACCCGCTTACAACAAAGGTTGTTCCTGCCGTCACCGATTGCCCCGCTTCCGGCAATGCGCACTTATCCAGCTCGTCTTTCAGCTGTACGAGTTTTTTACACATTTCATCGGCGATAGCTGCACCTCCTGTCACATGTTCGCTTACTTTCTTTATCCATATCGCTTTAGATATTTCATCTAGCGAGGGTTCATTAAGGCTCAGGCCGTCGGCACCAATGGGGCTTTGGCAGGCATATTTTCTTACCGTATCTTTATCGATCTTTTCCTGCAAAGGATAACCCCGCAGATAAAGATCTGCTATATCTAGATAATTTCTTGAACTCTTCTCTACCTGATCGCACACCTTCTGAAGCCCTCTCCAATACGGAGATCTCGGCAGTTGATGGCGCCCGTTTTCTGCACAGTAACATAAAGAAAAATGGAACTTAACCAGCGCTTCAATAAAAGCGTCTTCTATTTTGTAATGCCATTTCTCACAATACCGCTTAAGCATATCTATGCTCTGGTCAACAGGAAGCCGTCTTTGAATAAACATACTGAACCTGTCCTGCACTTCCCCGCTTATAGGCTCCGAAGCCGTTCCGCTGCTCTGGCCATCCAGATTAGGCAAATTCCCGTCCATAAATAATCCGAACCCCGGTTTTGCGATTACCACATTCCCGTCAGGGAGGGTTACAAAACCAAATTGCGCAATATTATTGATTGCCGCAAGCGCGGTTTTGTCTTTTGCCTTATCACACTCTTCAATAATCACGGGAACACCTTCTTCCATGGCTTTAATTAACGGGCTTCTTTCAAACCAAGTTTCATTTCCTTTTATCCGCCATTGTCCGAGAAGCTCGCTTCCCAGTGTTTTAGGATTAACCGCCATATTTTTGGGTTTAAATCCAAGCACGGACTTCAAAAAGTAGTTCATCAATACCGTTTTTCCGGCTGACGGCAATCCCAATTGCATTATTCCGTTTCCCATTCTTATCTCTTTCATCCATTGCCAGAATGTAATCATATTCTTAAACTGCCCTTCAATTATCTTATCTATTATATCTCGAGCTGTCTTCCCGCCGTCAAGTGTATCAGTGCAATAAGCTGTTTCAAATATTGAACGGAAATATCTAATATCGGCCGGGAAAAATTTATAGTGCTTTGCTATTCGTTCCACCCCTCTCACTGACAAATACCTCGTTAATTTTCCTTGTTTTACGGCTTCATTTATTTGTCTCTGCACTTCGACCACCTTTTTCATGAACTGGTACGCAGATTTTTTCACTTTTTCGCTAGAATCGTCAAAAATTTTGCTCATAACGGAGTCTAGCGTGCATTCAGGGCTCATATAATCGCATTCAATTATGTTCAGCCTGCTTAACAAAGCTTGTTCGCGGGTATAAAGATTCTGCCCGTGCTTAACATCCCGGCCTTCATTGTCATTGCCGAGACAGATCACTCGAAATTTCGGGTTTATTCCTTCCTCGGTCCTGTCCAATATGCCGTTAATAGCCTGCAATATTCCGTCAAACGTGGGTTTATCCAATTCATCTAAAATACATAATTCGCCGGCTATCGCCGCCTCTTTTAGCTCAGAATTCCATGCCTCCGTAAAGGTTTCTGGAATGTTTGTAAAACCTATTTCTTCTTCTTTGCCGTCTTTATTTATTCTTTTTACTTTGACTTCTTCCGGCTTGCATGTAATAATCAACCTTTCAAGAAGATCATGCTGGTTTATGTTGGAAAACAGGCTCATCGTCCTTACAGGAACCCCTAAAAGGGCCGCCATGACGTATGATTTTGTATTTTTGCCTGCTCCGCGCGGGCCTTCAAGGTATATATTGCTGTTAGCAGCCGACGGATCCGAAAATATTCCTAACATTTGTGAAAGACTTAAAAAATTGTCTTCATTAAAAGAAAATGGAGTAGGAATTTCCTGTTTATTTGCTGTTATGGTGTATATTATTTTATGAGGAATCTGCACAAAATCCTGGCCCGGGACAATCCTTACCGATTTTCCTGCGATTTGAACATATATCTTTATGACCCTGTCATTATTTATGTTTTTTGTATCAACTTCAACGTCTAACGGCTCAATATCTTCAGGTAATCTTATCCTTAAATAGGGTTTAATATTGCCTTCTTCGTCAACTTTCTGAATGTAGCCCAAATACACCTGGCCTTCCCGCCTGCTCAAGATATTATTGGCGGACTCAAATAATGGCCTATATTTGTCTTTTGTTATTCTATGAAATAGCTGGTAGGATTCCTGCGGGTTTTCTTTTAAGAAGTTTATGTCGTCTTCATCAATATCATGATATGCTTTTTTCAGCTTTTTGAAATCTCCGGACTGTAACGCATTTTTTACCATCTCTATAAACCTGTCTTCTTCAACTTCATGACGGACAAGCTGCTCTTTCAAAAATTCCGCCGCTAATTCTCCTTTTGTCTTGTCCTGCATGTTTTCCGGCTTAAATGAAAGCGGCGGCCCGTTGTTCATCAATTCACCCATCTCAGATTGATGCACTATAATTACCTTTTCACCGGTTGAGGAATCTATTTCCTGCGATGCAAATGCAAACGCGCCATTTTGCGGCGCAAGAAGCTCTAGCGGGGCCTTGCTGACTTTTATCTTTACGCCGAAAGCTTGTTCCAATTCATCCAGCCGAAGTTCTTTGTACTTGTCTTTTGCTTCCTGATCTGTCATCAGATAACTGTCTGCACTTCCTTTGAAGAAAAGAAGGAGCAGCTTCTGCGCTAGGCCAACAGATCCCCTGAGCAGCTTATCTATTAATTCTTCGCCTTCTTTTGATTTTTCATTTCTGATCTTTGCTTCTTCTTTAGACCCGGAAACGATTCCAAGGAGCCTCAAAACTTCAGGGTATATATCCAAGGTGCTAAGTTTCGCCCAACTTAATACCGCCTTTATAACTTCGTTAATATTCTCGCCGAATGCGCTTGTTTCGCGCGTTTCTTCAAACATGTTCTCAACAAGGCTATTGATCGCGCCATAAAACTGATTTGAATTATTAAAATGTTGCGTTTTCGGCTCCAATCCCTGCGGAAATTTAATATTCCCTTGGTCGTACTCTGCAAGCATTTGTGTTTTATGATTACCCATCCCGTAATTTACAAATTTAATGTGCTCGTTCTTATTTTGAAAGTACAGAGTTTGCACCCGATTAACCAAATCCGTGTCTCCGGGGTTTCCGTCTGTAAGATGAAGTATAGTTTTTAATATATTGTTGTCGGCGCCTGCATTAATTACTTCAACGGCGCCCCAAAGCGTTTCTGTGTCCGGAGTGGATCCGCCGGGTATCGCCATATTCTGATACATTCTGAAAATATTTTCGTCCCTTAATTCCTCCGATTTTGTCAACGGCAAAAGCATCTGCGATGGTACATCGCCGTATTTCATTACTCCTATTTCTACTCCCGGAATATCTTTCAGCGCCAAAAGCACGGTACATACAGCCCTTAGCACGTGAAACATGGTAGAGTGCCCGTCACCAAGGGATTCACTCATGCTTCCGCTATTATCTATAACTACTATCAGTCTGTGACAGACCCCTCCCGTGCCGTTTTCTTTTTTAAAAGGAGTTAGGGTCGTTTTGTACGCTGGCAGGTTATCCTCGTCAAGATCGCCCTCGCGCAAATTCTGGACGATACCGTTATCTCCGGTTTCCTGCAGATTTTCCCTGATTTTTTCATTTAAGCTACTTGCGCCGTTTCTTAATGGCCCAAGAAGTTGCTCCATTTGTTCGCGTTCAGGATCCGTCAGGGCTTTATCTCTTATATTTTCAGTTAAGTCGGTAATTTTTATACTTTTTTTATCAAAGTTGTCTTCGTCATTTTCCGCTTCTTGCAGTAAACTATCAAGGATTTTCTTTGCTTCAGAATCTTCAGATAAATCAGTTTCTTCAGGTTTCGGTTCCTGACTAAAAAATTGTTCCGCGCGGGAATCAAAATTGCTTTTTCTGTTCTCTGCCTTATCTTTAATTTCTCGTGATGATCCTGCCGAACCGGGCGGTGTAAGATCAGAAGTTACTCCCGAAGACTCGCTCGTCTGCCCCTCATTCCCCGGTTGTTCGCCCGGCTGTCCCTGGGTTGCCGCCTGTTGACCAGCTTGTCCTTGTGCTCCTGGCTGTTGTCCTTGTCCTTCAGCCCCTGACTGTTGCCCTTGTCCTTTAGCCCCCGGCTGTTGTCCTTGACCTTCGGCTCCTGACTGCTGTCCTTGTCCCTCAGCTCCGGGTTGTTGTCCCTGTCCTTCGGCTCCTGGCTGCTGTCCTTGACCCTCAGCTCCGGATTGTTGTCCCTGTCCTTTAGCTCCTGACTGTTGTCCTTGTCCTCCAGCTCCCGGCTGTTGTCCTTGTCCTTTAGCTCCTGGCTGTTTTCCTTGACCTGCCGATCCCGGCTGTTGTCCTTGGCCTTTTGCTCCTGGCTGCTGTCCTTGGCCTGCCGATCCCGGTTGTTGTCCTTGGCCTTTAGCTCCAGGCTGTTGTCCTTCACCCTTGGCCCCAGGTTCTTGACCCTGACCCTCAGCTCCGGGTTGTTGTCCTTGTCCTTCGGCGCCCGGCTCTTGTCCCTTACCTTTGGTTACCGGTTGTTCAGTTCCTGAACCTTTGCTCTTTTTATCTCCTTGCTTCTTTCCCTTCTGCCCCGGCAATGGCTGGTTTTGGCTCTGACCCATTGCCGAAGCCCTTTGCTGCTCTTTATTCTCTCTCGCTTCTTCTTCCATTTTGGATAATTCTGCTTCCACTGCGTCTAAGTTTTCGTTTACATCGCCGAGCATATTCTCAAGATTACTGACGAGTTCTTTCATCTGTTCAAGGTTGTCTGAAAGATCTTTGGAGCTTTTCTGAACAGCGGCCGCGCTTGTCCTTTGGTCCGAGGCATTGTTTTTTTCTTTTGCACTTCTTTCAAGATTGTTTATTTCTTTTTGTAACTGATCCGACTTCTCGTCAAAACTATCAACATTTTTCTTTAGATTTCCGGCCTTGTCGTCCAGATTCTTCGCAGAATTTTTTAAATCACGCGCGGACTCCATGCTGGACTGCCGCATTTCTTGGCTATGGTTATGAAGTTTTGACGTATCTTTCTTAACATTGTTGCCCTCAGTTTTAAGCTGTTCTGCTTTAGATTTTATAGTTTCCGCCAAGTCCTTAAGGTTTCCGATGTCTTGCTCCGTGATATCAGAAACGCCGGTTTTTTCCCGGACTTTTCCAGCTTTTTGCTCCAGGTTCTCGGACTCTCCTTTTGCCTCGTTTATCAGCCCTTGTATCTCTGCAACGCTTGATCTCAAGTTTTTTAAGCGGTCTTTAATGGATTCTGCTAGTTGTTTTGTAGATTCATTTATCTCGGTGTTTTTTTCCATATCTGACGCCTGCTTCGCGCGGGCATCGTTAGGCGTTGCCTGTCTGCGTTTAATGTAGTCTTCTATCTGCTTGCGTGCCTGTTTTTTTATTTCGTCTTCAATCCGGTGTTTTTCTTCGGGGTCCATGTTGTCCCATATTTGCTGCAGTAATTGCTGCATCTCCTCAGGACTTATGCCGGAAATATCGCCTTTCTCTTCGGCAACGCGTTTTTTAATCTCATCTTCCTTCATTTGCTCCTTAGCCGCATCAACAAGCTCTTTTAACTTTGGCCATATCTTATCTCTCATAACTATGTAGGCGTCTTTTGTATCTTCCATTTTTATTACATCCGCTCGCGCTTTTGATGTCCCTCGGAGAGCTTTCTTAACCAGCTTGTTTTTTATACGCGGGTCAACTTTTCCGGCCCTTCCTTGGAACAATACTCCTTCAAGAAATTGGCCAAACAGAGGCAGTTTTTCCATTCGCCTTTTCGCCGACTCGCTCTTCGGGTTGGGATACAGGGCATCATTGAGCTTGTCAAATTTCTCTAAAAAGCCTTCTGCTTTATCCGCGTAGACGTGCCTTGTCCGTATAAGTTCCATTGTTGAAAACAAGCTCAAGAATAGGGAATTGTCATAGTCCGGCTCTACCCAGCCGGGATTAGAATAAAGCAATGGGAAAATCTGCTCCAAAAAGAGCGCCTCAGCGACGTCTTCATCGGGATAGTCAAGATATTCCGGCTTATATTCAATCGTGTTTTTGTCGTTTGAAATGTTGAAAGCGGACTTTGCTTCCGGATTATTGTTTTCGGCAAGCTTTAGGGTTCTGTTACCCGTTATTATCTGGAGAAAGCTTTGAATTTTTGCAATTATTCTTGCTCTTCTTTCCGGATCAGGTGTAAAATGCGCAATATGTTCAGTATCAGCGGCAAGAACGGTATCGGACCAAACCAGCGCAGTAGAAAGCGATTCTATTTCTCTGCTCCCGCTGCGGCCCCAAATGATGCCGCCCAGGACATTCCCGAGATTACGATAAAATCCTTCAGTATCAGGGCTTCCCGCCAGAATTAAACCAGAATAAAGTAACGCATCATCAAGAGAAGAAAACCCGAATTTTTCCCAGTTGGACACAATGCAATTGTGCGTCAACATTTGCAGATCCATTAAATTAATTGGTGCATCCGGATTTTCGCTGTTCCATCTAATGCCTGCCAAAAATAAGGTTTGCCAGGTGTCCAACGAGTCTAATATTTTTTTCCAGGATCCCTCTTCTTCGCCGAATCCGCACGCCAATTCTATCGCCGTCATTGCGTGGGTAACTATTTCCAATTGTGCCGGCATATCGATAATCTCTTTTATGGCAAGATAATGCACAATTTCATGCAAATACGCAGACAAGAAAATCGCTTTGCTGTCTACTGCGTGCATTGTTATTAGAGGTTCGGCAAGATCGGGACTCGTGAAGCCGTAATTGTATGATTCCTCAAAGTTCGACGTCATGATCAAGTAATCGTTTAATTCCTGCAAAAGTTTTTCTAGAGTTTCATTCTTCATTCTCTGCTGAATTTCTTTCGGCTCCGGAATAAACAATTCAGCCGAATACGGAACGGTATTGTTGATTAACTTATTCTTTATCTTGCGGATTGATTCCCGCTGATCGGCTGGAAATGCCTTTATCAGATTGTCAACCGCTTCTTCAATCCACTGCTTTTGCTCATCGCTGAAGGTTTCACCGGCCGCATGCAGTATTTCATCCCACTTCCCAAGAACCGGCTCGTCTTTTTCATTTATAAGATGAAGTTGGGCCAATTTTCCGGACTTTGTTAGCGCCTCAATTATGGATTCGAGGTCAACTTCTTCAGCATCAGCCGCTTTTTTGACTTTCTTTGCAGAGCTTATTAGTTTTCCCCGTGCCTCTTTATAAGCGCTGATGTCGCCTTTTGCTACGGCTTCCAAAAGTTCTTTTCGCGCCGCATAATAAGAAATTATAGCTTCTGAGTATTTAACAAACCCTGTTATCTCTTCATCTTTTACTTTGTCTATCGACATAAACGCATAAGGCATGGTGGTTCTACCCGAGAGAATTCGCCAAATATTTACAAAAGTTGTTTTTATAATTCTTCCCAGGTTATACCTCAAATGCGCTTTTACCATTGTCTTGGCAACGGCTCTGTTAATAAATATTTCTTGTTGGCTATAAGTCTGGATCCCCGTATTTACGGGAATAACAGAAATTAAAGAAAATGTTGTTCTTTGAGAAAATTTAGTCAGCGCTTTATACACCTTTCTTTCAATGTATCCCATTCCGCCAACAAGGGTTGCTCTAGCATTGCTTACTAACCATTCTTCATCGCTCATTAATATCGGCTTATGGGCATTGATAAAATTGTTGTAGGCCCATTCAATGCCGATAACCTTCAAAGCTATTGCCGATGATATTGCTTCAAGCTCGGCCTTCGGCGCCCCGAGTGCCCTTGGCGATATCGAAATCCAGGCAATTGCAAGAGATTTGCTGATGTGGTCATACACGAATTTTGTAATACGATGGTTTTTGAGGTAGTCCTGAATGGTTCCCGCAGTGGTCATAGACCTGCCAAAGTAAGCAGTCCCTAAAAGATCCAACACAGAGTCCCAGCCATTATGCGCTACCCACTTCCCGTTTTTTTGCTTAGAGGCAAACTTGCTTACAAGCGCCTGAGTCCAGCCATTATCCTTAATTGTACTTTCCCATACTTGCTCCAAATACCAATTATAATCTTTCTCAAAATTATGCCCAGAATGAAGATTTTGATTAACAAAGTTTATAAGTTTTTCAATTTTGCTTGTATCCCAAATGATCTTTTTGCCTAGCAGACTTACCACCTTTTTGAATTCCGATGCTATAACGCTTTGCGGTGATCCAGCGGTGATTTCAGCAGCATCATTTATAAAATTGAAAAAGTCGTCATCGTTTATTGGAAATTTTTTTAAGACATCTTTTATTATGAATGCTAATATCTTCGGAGCTTCATTGAGGGATTTATTTCTATCATTTCTGACAACATCATGGAGTTGATTACTAAGAAACGTAAAAAGCTCTAAGAGTTTCTTAAAATTTTCCTCGTTATAAGCCGCCGGTTTAAAAGACATTTTCGCTAATTCTTTTATTTTTCTCATAAACTCAAGCCTGTCGTGATCTTTGTAAAACTGATGAAATTCCTTCCAAATTTCTATAAGGTCTTCGATGTGCGCCTTTATCTGCTTAGCAGAACTTGAGGCCTGGGCATTACTGCCCGAAACGGCAATACCCGCTTCTTCCGAGCTTGTGTCTTCACCAGAGGGTTTCCATACCGTATAAGAAAAAGTTCCAGCGGAAGATCTATTATGCAAAACAAACTTATCTCCTTCTCTTTTTATCACTACGAAAACTGATTTATCAAGCGGATTAATCCGTATATCAGCATCCTCCATACTGCTTACTATCCGGCCGTTGCGTATCTTTATTTGTTCTCCGTCCCTGAGAGCGATGTAGCCTCCGTTTTTGTCAAAATTATCAACATCAATAATGAAATACTCGGCATTTTCCAATGCTTCTGTGCTGAAATTTTCAACATCTAAGGGACTGTTAATAAAATCTTCTGCCGAATATACCCAATAGCTTTTTCCTTGCATTGTAATCTTAAAAGAGCCAGTTTGATTATAACGTATGCTAACGTCCCGAACATCATCAATTTTTTGTGAGACCGTGGGTGTCGGCGGTAGAACTTCTTTTGCGATCTCAGGGTAAGCCTTCCAAAGTAATGCTATTAGCACCCTTTTCGCGACCTCGAAGTTAATATAATGATCTATACCACCATAAAACCTAGCGCCGGATTCCAATACTCCTTCTTCCGGATTATCAATAAGCTCAAGCAGACTTTTTCTAATTCTTGAAAAAACCATTTTGGAATCCAAAGATTCATCGGCCATCAAAGTATTCCTGAATGCTTCTTCATCATCAGAAGAAATTCCAAGTTCATCTATTTTGTCTAAATAATTAGTTCTGCGGCCTACTGCGGTTGTTTCACCCGAAAAAAAACCGCGTGAAAAAAGCATAATAATTTTTATATATAGTGCCTCGTTAAGCTTTTTTATTTTGGTTATTCCATCTTCTCCCAGCAGTATTTCTGAGGCATGCTTATCCCATTGATATACGGTGTTCCTATCGGCAGCTTCTTCCATCATAGCTTTCGCTTTTTTATAAGTATCTCGGGTTGTCATCAGTGCAAAAGGTATCGGTTGTCTGCCGATCATGAACCTACCAATATTTGTGAACGTTGTTTTGATAATTCTTCCAAGGTTATATTTGGAATGTGCCTTTACTATTGCTTTAGATACGGTTTTTTCGTTTGCTCCCTTAGACATTAAATTTATAACAAGGGTTTCAATATTCCCCAGTCCCCCGGCGAGCATCTCCCGTGCCTTGCTTGCTAACCACTCTTCATCACTCATTCCTTTCGGCTTGTGGGCGTTAATAAAATTATTGTATTCTTCCTCATTGCCTTTAACCTTCAAAGCTATTGCCGATGATATCGCCTCAAGCTCAGCCTTCGGCGCACCGAGTACCCTCGGGGAAACTGAAATCCAGGCGATGGCAAGTGATTTGTTTATATGGTCGTAGACAAACCTCGTAATACGATGGTTTTTTAGGTAGTTTTCAATTGTTCCTTGGGTAGTTAGAAGCGGGGAGCCGTTATTCGTTTTATTTAGTAATTCAACAACATCTTCCCAGCCGGGTTCAGCTATCCACTGACCGCTACTTCTATCCTTTTTGGCTATTCTTTGAGCAACTTCTTCCGTCCAGCCGTGATCCTTAAATGTATGATTCCACATATCTTTCAAAGCTACGTTTACTTTCTCTAACCAAGCGGAGTTCTGATTACGCGCGTATGCGTATCCTTTTAAAAGGTTTATGAGTTCCTTTATCCTTGTTTCATCCCATGTTACTCCAGAACTTAATGCTTCGGAAACACAACTTAGTTCTTTTTTACCATAACGATCTGAGCCGAACAAATTCAAGAACCTATTCAGAAAAGAAAATAGGACATTCTCTTCCACCATTCCGGGATTACACACTACTAGATCTTTTATTAGTTGTGCTATGTTTTTTGGATCATCTACAAAATACCAATCCAAATCTGGTATATTAAATATAAAAGAACCAAGTATTTCTATTAATTTTTCTAACTTTGCCTTGTCAAAGCCGGGCAAGGACGATCTTAATTCGCTTAGTATAGGCTCACAATTGTCCCCGATCTCAACACATTTTCTCAATTCCTCAAGCAATTTATCTATATCACCAATTGCAGATGGGGCCGCAACGGGAGCAGGTTTTGCAACCAAACCCGCAGCCGTTTGCGTTTGCGGAACCTGAGGAGGGATTGGGTCCATCCACCTCTTCGGATACGACCAAATAGGGGTGTTTACGGCCTGAGGTACCGGCTTGGCATTCTTATCTTCCCCTTGGGAAATACTAGGATGCCAAGTTGTATATGAGAATATCCCTTTAGGAGAGCTATTGCGCAGTGTTATTGTGTCTTTAACCCGAGCTATT
>JAPLKN010000121.1 GCA_026388075.1 Elusimicrobiota bacterium | reverse complement strand
CATCCTTGCGGATTCGCTTCCACCCCAGGCGGATTTTCAACAAACCAAGTTCGAATATCATTCAAGAGACACCGTTGTTTTCCACAATTTTGAAAATTTAACGACAAAGCCGTTCCCCCGCCGACTTTGGAATTGAAATTTGAAATGATTTTCCAAGGCATTTTGAATTCATAGGACAAAGCCCGCTCGAAAATTTTGAAGTTCCTTGTTGTTGGGCAACAAGTATGCTGGGGGCGAGCATTGAACCAATCTTTTTGCCCGCAAAGAAATATCTAATGAGGTGGTTTATGACCGATCAAACCAAAAAGTTTTTTCTCTATGCCCGCAAATCAACCGATGAGCCTGAAAGGCAGGTCTTGTCCATTGAAGCGCAGTTGTTTGAGCTTAAAGAATACGCAAAGAAAGAGAACCTTTGCGTTGTTAAAGAGTTTATTGAAAGCAAAACCGCCAAACAACCGGGCCGAGAGATATTCAACAAGATGATTGCGGGCTTAGAGCAGGGCGAAGCGGAAGGAATTTTAGCGTGGCATCCCGACAGGTTAGCCCGAAACAGTATTGACGGCGGTAGAATAATATACCTTGTAGATATCGCAAAGATTAGCGAGCTAAAATTCCCGACTTTTTGGTTTGACCCGACACCCCAAGGAAAGTTTATGCTTTCCATCGCATTTGGGCAGTCAAAATATTATGTTGATAATCTTTCGGAGAACATAAGGCGGGGTATCCGCCAGAAGCTTAGAAACGGTATATGGCCCCAATGGGCGCCGTTAGGGTATTTAAACGATAAACAAAACCGCTGTATCGTAATTGATAAAGATAAATCCCCTTTGATCAGGAAAGCGTTTGAAATATACGCTTCCGGCGAATACCCCTTGGCAGAAGTCCGAAAGATTATCAACAATTTAGGATTAATTGGAAAGAAAGATAAAGCCCTTTCCATTTCCAATTATCAATATATGTTTAATAATCCCGTTTATTACGGAGTTATCCGCTTTAACGCCCAAATTTACGAAGGAAAGCACGAACCGATTATCACAAAGAAACTTTTTGACAGAGTTCAGGAAGTTATGAAAAATAAGAGCAAGCCGAAAGGAAACAAGTTGAAGCCCTACATATACCGGGGAATGTTTCGGTGCGGGGCGTGCGGTTGTTTCATAACTTCCGAAACGCAGAAAGGTCATAATTATCTGCATTGCACAAAAAGAAAGGTTGACTGTTCGCAAAGGTATGTCAGGGAAGAAGTTATTAATGAACAACTGAGGCAAAGCCTCAAAAAAGTTTCTTTGTGCCCGGCTTTAGCAAAGGATATGATAGAGGAACTCCAAAAGGAAGCGGAACAGAGAAAGCAAGCCGACTGCTCTTTTGCCGAGGACCTGAGAGATCAGGTAAAAGAACTTGAAACCAAGCTTGATACCCTTTTGGATATGAGTTTAAACAAAACAATATCGCAGGAAGAATACGCCAACAAAAGAAATAAACTCATGTCACAAAAGGTTGAGCTGAAAGACAAGTTAAGGGAGTTTGGGCAAAAGAGCAGTAATCGGTTCGAACTAATGATAAACTTTATCAGGGAAGCTTCTACCGTCGAGGATATTTCTTTGCGGGAAAACCACGAGAAAGTCCGTGATTTTGTGAAAAAGATTGGTTCGAACTTCAAAATTTTCGAGCGGGCTTTGTCCTATGAATTCAAAATGCCTTGGAAAATCATTTCAAATTTCAATTCCAAAGTCGGCGGGGGAACGGCTTTGTCGTTAAATTTTCAAAATTGTGGAAAACAACGGAGAGGGAGGGATTCGAACCCTCGGTACCGGTTTTCACCAGTACAGCGGTTTAGCAAACCACCGCACTAAACCAGCTATGCGACCTCTCCATTGATGAAATCAATGTATCCGTGTTTAGTTTCCGTAGGAAACTGGAGGTACAGCCATTCACAACCGCCCCCTGCTGTTTTAGTTCCTAAAACAAAACTGCAGGGGCTTCGTCCTTCGGACTCGTATGCGACCTCTCCATTAATTAAATTGCTGGTTATTATATAAGTATTTTCAATTTCGGCAAATTCTTTGTCTTTTCTATTACAGCCAAGGGTATTAATTAAATTCTTGATTGCTCAAAATTATGTTATTTATTATTGCCAACGTCTGTGCTTTTAAAAGTTTGTTTCTTTATATACGAATTTAAAAATGTATATAATGCCACTTTATTTTCAGATGTATAAATCCCGTGAATAATTACCCTCGCTTCTAAATTTCGATATTTTGGCATCTCATATACTTCACTAACTAACTCCACTATTTCTCCAAGAGTCATTCTTGCTATCATGCCGTACCTTTTGATAAGTCTTTTTTCTTCCAGCATATCTCGCAACTCATATCCTTCTACAAGCCCTGTTACGTAAAGAGTAGAAGTAAGTTTTGTTGAGCAAAACTGTCTCCATTCCTCATATTTAAAAATCGGATTTTTTTTTGGATTAACTAATTCTCCCGGACTCTTCTCGGCAAAATTAGCAGATACCGCAAATATTAAAAATAAGGCCGTAAACAAAATATTCTTCATAAATAGTCCTCCTTATTTATTTTTACCAAAATATTCAGTTTTCCCCAGAAACGATAAAACCTTGCCCTGAAAAACGCGCAATAAATTAACTATAATTTTCAATAATATTTTGACGCATTGATTTTATCTCTTTTGGGCAAAAAAATCAATTAAATAATTGAGTTATTTTTTGACAGGCAATGATTTCCTAAAGTTCCCGGCATAAAAAATGTTTTAAATCTCTTAAAAATATTGTATAATTATCGCATTAAAATATCTTAGTATTTTCCGTCGGGAATACAGCAAATATGAAACTATCAACGCCATATTATCTTATTGATGAACAAAAGTTATTAATAAATTTAAAGAAAATACAATATGTCCGTGAAAAATCCGGGGCAAAAATTGTATTAGCTTTAAAATGTTTCTCCACATGGAGCGTCTTCGGCCTCATGAAAAAGTATATGGACGGCACCACAAGCAGTTCATTATATGAGACGCGCCTGGGTTACGAAAAGTTCGGCAAAGAAACACATGCTTTCTGCGTTGGTTTTTCAAAAGAAGATATACAAGAAGTAAAAAAATACGCCGACAGAATTATTTTCAACTCAATATCACAGTTAAAAATGTTTTATAAAGATGTTCGGGGTTTAAAAATTGGGCTTCGGGTAAATCCGCGCATAAGCTATTCTCATTTTGATCTTGCAGATCCTGCGCGGAAATATTCAAGGCTCGGAGTAATTGATAAAAAAGCTTTAAAGAAGGTCTTGCCGATGATTTCAGGCATAATGTTTCACTATAATTGTGAAAATGACGATTTTAAAAATTTTTCTTCAAGCCTGGATTTTATAGGCCGCAATTACGGGGATGTCATAAAAAAATTGGAATGGATTAGCCTCGGAGGAGGATACTATTTTACAAAGGATGGTTATCCGATAGATAAGTTTTCAAAAAAATTAAAAGAATTCAGCGATACTTACGGAGTTCAAGTTTACCTGGAGCCCGGCGAAACGGCCATTACACGCTCGGCAGAACTTGTCACGCAGGTAAAAGATATTATTCATAACGAAATAGATATCGCTATCGTTGACGCTTCTACTGAAGCGCACATGTTGGATTTATTGATTTACCGCACTCCGGCAAAAATGGAAAATGCAAATCACGGACGATACAAATATATGATTGCCGGACGCTCGTGCCTGGCAGGCGATATTTTTGGGACATACAATTTTAAATCGCCTTTAAAAGTCGGGAGCATAATAAAATTTTCTGATGCTGCCGGTTACAGCATGGTGAAAAAAAATTGGTTCAACGGGCTTCAAATGCCGTCAATTGTTATAAAAAGACTTAACGGTAAATTGGACTTGGTTCGCAGTTTTTATTATAATGATTTTGTAAAAAGTTTATCTTGAATTTTATTTATTGTTAATATAAGTCCGAATAAAATGAGGACGCGATAAAATAGTTTTCCGCTTAGGAGGGAGTTCAGCGAAGCGCCGATGAATGAGGGAACCTAAGGTTCCCTCTTGGGGAGCGTTCCGGCGAGCAAATTCCTTTCGAAGACGGAACAATGAAATAAGTCCGAATGAAATGAGGACGCGACAAAGGAGGTGCAGATCATGAACAGAAATGTTTTGATCATTGGGTCCGGCGGAGTTGCCCATGTAACGGCTCATAAGCTTGCCCAAAACAATGATCTTATCGGAGATATCTGTATTGCATCGCGAACGCAGAAATATTGTGATGCAATCATTGAAAGCATACACAGGAAAAAAAATCTAAAAGATAATAAGAAAAAATTATATTCCAGGCAGATCAATGCATTGGACGTAAAAGAAACTGCAAAACTTATCAAAGACACAAAATCTTCTATTGTCGTCAATCTTGCTTCCGCTTTCGTTAACATATCGGTTCTTGAAGCCTGCATAGAAACCGGAGCAGCTTATATTGACACTGCAATTCATGAAGAACCGGACAAAACCTGCGAGGATCCGCCTTGGTATGCAAACTATGAATGGAAAAGAAAAGACCGATGCGAAAAAAAAGGCGTGACTGCAATTTTAGGAGCTGGGTTTGATCCCGGCGTAGTCAACGCTTATTGCGCTTTTGCGGCAAAACACCATTTTGACACGATTGACACAATAGATATAATGGACGTGAACGCCGGCAGTCACGGAAAATATTTTGCGACAAATTTTGATCCCGAAATAAACTTCAGGGAGTTCATAAAAGTATGGACGTGGATTGACCGCAAATGGATATGCTCACCGACACATACAGAAAAGATGTCCTACAATTTCCCCGTGGTCGGCAGGCAAACTGTTTATTTGACCGGGCACGATGAGATACACTCCCTCTCGAAAAATATTGACGCAAATACCATAAGGTTCTGGATGGGATTTTCAGACCACTATATCAACTGCTTCACAGTACTTAAAAATATCGGCTTACTTTCAGAAAAGCCCGTTAAGACAGCGGAAGGCCTTGAAGTAATTCCTTTAAAAGTAGTTAAAGCATGTTTGCCTGATCCTAAAACACTTGCTCCGAACTATACCGGCAAAACCTGCATTGGATGCCTTATTCAGGGGAAAAAAGGTGAAAAAGAAAAAGAAGTATTTTTATACAATGTCTGTGACCATAAAGAATGTTTCAACGAAGTGGAAGCCCAGGCAATAAGTTATACTGCAGGAGTCCCTGCTGCTGCAGCGGCGCTCCTTGTCGCTAACGGAGTTTGGGACGTTAAAAAAATGGTCAATGTTGAAGAACTTGACCCAGATCCTTTGATTGACCTTCTTAACAATATCGGCCTTCCCACCGAGATTCAAAAGAAATCAAAATACCGGCTAAAAAGGCTTAGCGGTAAGACGAATTCCAGCGTTGACATGAAAACTCAAGTTGACTTAAGAAATGGAGCCAGGCTTTAAGTTCTTTTACTGAAACTCCGCCGACAGGAGTCGGCGGGTTCTTAAATGAACCCACCCCCGTAGTTTTGTCTGAAAGGATAAAGGAGTTTTAGGACAAAACTAGACACGGGGGTTCATCTTCGCATTCATCCCCCGACAGAAGCCGGGGGTTTTCCCTGCCCGCCGGCAGGCGCGGTGCGAATCTGAATAAACAATAAAACAGCCCAGGATTATCTTAAATGACAATCTTGGGCTTATTTTTTATATCTGCTTAAATCTTTTTTATTCCGCAGTTTTTATCAGCACATCCAGCTTGTTTTCCAGCAATTGCCTAAATTTTTCCGCGTCTTTTGCTGATCCAACCCTTGCACCATAATGCATGGGAATCACAATACTCGGATTTATATCTAAAGCAGCCTGCGATGCCTCTTTGGCATCCATTGTAAAAAACCCTCCTATCGGCAAAAGAGCGATATCCGTATTAATCTGTTTCATTTCGGGAATTCTGTCCGTGTCTCCCGCAGTATAAATGCGTATTCCGTCTATTTCAAAAATATAACCGGCCCAATTACTGGATTTTAAATGGAAAAGTCTTGTCCCTATATTATACGCCGGTACAACCTCAATTAAAACTCCTTTTACAGTTAATGTATCTCCGGGCTTTACAAATTTTACGTCGCCGGAAAGTTTTTCTCGGCATTCAGGATCATCCGGCGCAACAATAACAGTTCCTGTGCTTTGAATTTTTCCTATATCTTCCGATGAAAGGTGATCAGGATGAGGATGAGTTATTAGAATTATATCTGCCTTACCGGCTTTTTTCAATTTATAGGGGTCAGTGAAAATTGTTAAATCATCATGAATTTCAAAAGCCGATTGCCCGTGCCATATTATATTTTGCTCAGCAAATATTTTGATATCCTTCGGTTTTTCTTTTTCTTCAGCAGACAACTGAGAAAGACTTAGAAAACTAGCGGCGAATAAAAAAATTATAAAGCTTTTCATAACACAACTCCTTTTGGCATATCCAATATTGTGATACACAAGTCATTTTATGCCAAAGATTTTGCAAACTCAATTGTCTTTTCACGAATACCCGGAATATTTTTGATGTTCCCTGAAACTCCGGCATTTGGAATAAGAAGTGATGCGAATTTCATTGGAGTATAATCTGCGGTCAGCTTAAATGGTTTTTCCAAAGCATCAAGGCCAACATCTTCGTATGCGCTGGCTATTAATACAAGCGTCTTTCCCTTTAAAGGCGTTTCCATCGTATCCGCTTCATTATCCCATTTATAAAGGGAAAACATCCTATCAAAAATATGTTTAAGCTGAGCGCTTGGCCCGTAAAAGTATAAAGGTGTTGCCATAACTATTATATCCGCTTTTGCCATCTTTTTCAAGACCGGTTTTGCATCGTCATCTATTGAGCATTCGTATTCTTTATATTTCTGGCACTTACGGCAGGATAGACATCCGCTTGCTTTATATTTTAGAAACGCAGTATTAATAATTTCAACTTCCGCGCCTTTTGTTTTTAAGCCTTCAACAAACCAATCAATAAGCTTTGCGGTATTGCCGTTTATTTTAGGACTTCCATTCAGAATAAGTATTTTAGCCGTCATATCTTTTAATATTTTGTATTCTGGCCGATTTTATATTTCCCGGGATTTTCTAAAGACCCATAAATTGAATTGCAATCCCGCATAAAAATATGGCTGCTCCTGCCAGTGCATGGGTATACTTTTCTATTCTTCGAAAAGGAATAAAAGACATTCCCAAATATGATATCACTACAATGCTCAGCATAGTTGTAATAGTTATCAAGCCAAAAATTAGTGTAACTGCTATTACCCCTACTGAATTCCCTTTGGCAGCTGGATACATCACTAAAGGAATAAGCGGTTCGCAGGGCCCAAAGACAAAAATAAGGAATAAGACCCAAGGCGTTATGTTTGTTGTATCATTATCATGGATATGGACGTGCCCGCTTATGTGTGAATGATTATGCTCGTGCACAGCGTCGTTTACGTGCACATGTTCATGTGTGTGTGATTTATTTTTTGCCGCCTGTTTTATACCCCATACAAAATATAGAAGTCCGAAACTTATTAATAGCCATGCGGCTATTTCTCCGCGCAGAGATTCAATAGAAACAAGTTTATTAACGGCAACCCCTAATAACAGCCCTGCTATTCCCAAAACCACTGAACTTAAGATATGCCCTATCCCGCATATAAAAGTTATGAACGAGGTTTTTAAAAGAGACCATTTTTTTGCTTTCGAAATCATTATAAAAGGAAGATAATGATCAGGGCCGAATAATGTATGAAGAAACCCTATAGAGACTGCAGTTAAAGAAAGAGCTAACATTTCATTTGACATTTTATTTTCTCCCTATATTATATTTTCTAATATCACGATATTCTCTAACTGCGAGTAATTCTTCAAATTCACTTATTTTTTTCATTAAATTTTATTGTGTCCTGGAAATTCCAGCGGGCAAGTAAAAGATAGGTTTTATTTGTTATGACGCGCAAAGTACTGGTCAATTTCAGGCCGCAGTTCAATCCCGACTTGCTCGAATATATCAAGCAAATCCTGATATGCTCCTTTTCCCCCAAGAAAATCCCAGAACTCATCAGCGACCTTCAACTCATTATTAAGATCCAACATCCCCCGCATCGTCCACCGATTATACGCTTTAGGTTCATACGGATTATAGGGAATAGCTATAATAGTTTTCACATTTGCTTTAGGATCTTGGGCCAGTATTGCTGCAACCCATTCTAAAAGCGTTCTTTTAAACTCTTTGAACCCCCCTGCATTGGGTTTTGCCGTTTTAATATCAAATAGATAAATTATTCCGTTACGGGATATAAGCTTAATGTCTATTTTTGTTAATTTGACGGTTTTCATCGTGCCCTTCTGACATACTTTTTTAATCGCTTTCATTTCCTCAATTTTATCCGGAGATGTCTTGGCTGTTGATAGATTATCCATTATGTTTTGTATGACTCTGTGCGCCTCAGACGATATTTGTGTTCCTGCTGTTTGCTGTGACTGGGCACTTGAAAAACTTGACGAAGCTAACTCCAATGCAACCGGCTCAAAAATACTAGTTCCAAAATTCGTATTAAGAGAATGGATAAATGAAAATAAAGCCATTCTATCCTTTCCTAATAGTCTAGTATGGAACGGCATTGAAGCTGGCTCTGGATTGTAATTTTGGAATTTTGAACGTAAACTGCGTTTTAATACATCTTCAACATTTTGAATTTGATTTTTCGATAGAGCCATATTTTTTTATCCTTGAAAATATTTTGCATCAAAGGCATGATATATTCCCTCTTCTCCACCACTGCCCGTCATTCCATCTATCATATCTTCGAAATCAATTCCCGCGAGGTATTTGATATTCAATATGTTTGCAACCGCAAATTCAAATTTATTTTTTCCGGACTTTTCTATGCCAAGATTATCTTTAATTATTTTCGATATTTTATCGTTTGAAAGCACCTGCATACTCAATATGTCACCTTTCTTTTATATGAAATATTGTTTCCGAATAGGCGCCCTTGTCTTTTTCGGTGCGGTTTAATACAGGACGTTTGTATTGTTTAACAATTTGCATGCCAGACTTTTCGGCAATTACCGGATACATATTATATTTGTCGTTTGCAACTAGGAAAACATCATAATCTTCAACAAAATATTTTTTACAATTATTAAGAACATCAGATATCCCTTGTATGTAGCTTTGTTTTGCTTCTTTGCCTTGCCCTTTAAAAAGAGGGCCTATCTCCAATTCGTCTTTTCGCGCAAAGCCGAAAAGATCATAGGCATAGGCATGTTGTTGGTGATAATCTATCAAACCTACATAAGGCGGGCTTGAAAATATTCCTTTTATTTTCTGTTTGCGTACTAATTGGGCAAAAGAAGAATTTTTCTTTTCAAGTTTTTCAAAAATATCAATTGTTCTGCTATCGCCAGTTAAACATACTTGATATGTTTTAGTCCGCAATTGGTCGAATTGAGCAAGTCTTTCAATCGTATCTTTTGTGTATGTTTCCCACCATTTACTAATTGAAAAAAGCGGTTTACATATTTTGCCGTGTTTCGAACAATAGTAGGTTGCTGCAATTGGTTCAATAAGAGTTGCCAAATCAGCATGTGTTGTCGATCTGCAGGAACGAATAGTCCTGCTTAGAATAACTGTAATGATTTTTTTCGTATTCGTGTTTTTAATCTTTTTTATTTCATCAAAAATAAACTGAATTTCATTTCTGATATGTTGAAAATACCACTTATCCAAAAAAGTATCTGCTTTATCTTGCAATAATTTTATATTGTATTCTTTAACAAGATTTTTAAAAAATGTTAAAAACTCCTTTTCTTTTTCTGCTCCATACACCTTTTCATTTATCATTCCGCGTTTGAGTTTAAATTTATATTCAGGAACTGGAAAATATTTGCTATTAAAGCCGTACAATGTTTTCAAAAGTTTCTCTTCAAATTCAGGGACATGTGACTTTATTAAAAATTCCTTAAACGCTTTTGTTATCCTATCAATTTCGTTTTGAACATCAGCAAGGTCGTATTTTATAACTTTACAATTTGCTATAAGCGAATTAAATACTGAAACATCTACGCCTATAGCGTGCATGCCAAGCTCGTTTGCTTGCACCAATGTTGTCCCGCTTCCGGAAAATGGATCGAGAACTATATCATTTTTCTTAAAATAGATTTCTTTTTTAAATTTGTCTTTATGGGCATCTAAGAAGTATTCTACTAATTGAGGGATGAACTTCCCTTTGTAAGGATGAAGTCTATGAACATGTTTTGTTGTTTCAGCTTCTTTATATTGATCAAAAGATAGTGCCCAATTTACATCTTCCCCTAGTTGTTTTTTCCATGATGTTTCACGATAGCCGTTGTAAGATTTATAATATTTGATTAACTCTTCCATTGAAACCTGTGTTGTTCCATTATCACCAATTTTTCTTATCAGTCCATATTGAATTAGGTATGATATATTTGAACTTGTAACATTTTTTCCTAAATATTTTGAAGCCCATTCACTAGCTTCAGGAATGCTTAATAAGTCAGCAGTTTGGATTAATGTACCTGTTTTATTCATTTTTCTATTATACAAAATTAAAAATATTTATATCAATTCATATAAGAGGCTTCCGCGCCTTCTCATAATCCCTATTCATAACGGAGAGCTTCGATAGGCGACAGGAGGGATGCTTTGCGCGCCGGCAAAAAGCCAAATATTATCCCGACGCTCGCCGATATGGTGAATACGAAGGCAACCGAATGCGGTGTCACGATGGCTGCCCAGCCGGCAAATTTGGCCAAAAACAGCGAGATTGCTATACCAAAAAGGATACCGATTATCCCTCCCACAGTAGAGAGCACCGCCGACTCTATAAGAAACTGAATAAGGATAGCCCGGCGGGGCGCGCCGATGGCTTTTCGCAGACCGATTTCCCTCGTGCGCTCGCTCACCGAAACGAGCATAATGTTCATTATGCCGATACCGCCGACCAAAAGCGATATCGCCGCGACAATCCCTAAAAGCAGCGTGAACGTCTGCGTCGTTCCCGAGAGCGCCGCCTGAATGTCGGCCATGTTTCGTATTTCAAAATCGTCATCCTTATAATCGGGAAGGTGATGCCGGTGCCGCATGAGAGTCCTTATATCCGCCATTACCTGCGGGATATTATCGCCGCTGTCGCATTCAACATAAATGGTGTTCAAGTACACCATGCCGAGAACTCTCTTCATTGCGGTGCTGAGCGGGATGAGTATCATATCGTCCTGGTCCCTGAATCCCGACGAACCCTTCAGGGGAAGGACACCTATCACCTTAAAATTAATATGGTTGACCTTGATTATTTTATCAACAGGGTTGTCATTGCCGAAAAGGTTTTTGATTACGGTCTGCCCTACAAGCACGACACGCGCAAGTGAGCGGTCTTCCGCGTCGCTAAAGAAGCGCCCGTAATAAGGAGCCGCGTTATGCATCGCCGAATATAGCGACGTGGCCCCGGTAACCTGGGTGTTGGCGTTTTTATCACCGTAAACGACCTGGGCGCTGCCTTGAACATTGCCCTCAACGTTCACTGCATGAGGGATCACCGCGATTGCCTTGACGTCTTCAATGGTCAAACGGCTTGCGCTGCCTCCCGCGGCCCGCACGCCTCCCCTCATAGGAGATCCCGGGTGTATCATCAACAGGTTTGATCCGAGGCTTGATATGCGGGATTCAATCGATTTCTGCGCCCCTTTTCCCAGCGAAAGCATGGCAATGACCGCGGCCACGCCGATCAAGATACCTAGCATAGATAGGAAACTCCGCACCTTGTTTGAGGCCATGGACCGCATCGCTGAAAGACCGTATTCATTAAATTGAGAAAAGTCCATTTTAAATATCGGTTTTTCAGTGGGTTGTTCAACGGGTTTAACTTTAGAGATCTCTTCCGAAGCATTATTCATGAAAGTTACAGGCCTGTTTGGTTCATCCGAAACGATTATTCCGTCCTTGAGATGGATAATTCGCCTGGCATGGGCAGCGATATCCAGCTCATGGGTCACCATGATGACCGTAATACCGCCGGCGTTAAGGATTGCCAGCTGTTTCATAATATCTTCTGCCTGACCTGAAGCAATGTTACCGGTCGGCTCGTCGGCAAATATAATTCTCGGATGGTTCACAAGCGCGCGGGCAATGGCCACACGCTGCTGTTGGCCGCCGGAAAGCTCGTTGGGTTTGTGAAGCATTCGGTCTTGAAGTCCAACAACGGAGAGGAGATCTTTCGCGCGGTTTCCCCGGTTTGAGGCACCGGCGTAGATCATCGGCAGGATTACGTTGTCCAGAGCGCTAGTGCGCGCAAGGAGATTGAACATCTGGAATATAAAGCCGATCGTCTTTGAACGAATAGCCGCGCCTTCGTCATCGGAAAGCTGTGAAACGTCAAAACCTTCAAGAGTATACTTTCCCGCGGTCGGACGATCCAGTAGGCCCATGATCTGCATCAGCGTGGATTTTCCGGACCCCGAGGGGCCCATAATGGCAACGAATTCCCCTTCGTTGACATGCAGGTTGATGTTTTTAAGGACAGCCAACTCTTCGCCGTCTATCCAGTAAGACTTTTTGATATCTTTAAGTTCAATGATTGCCATAGAAGAAATTATCGGGAGCGGGGCGCTCTTCCGGAATTGTTGGTACTGCTCGACTGCCTGACGCCGAACGTCAGAGGGCTTGCCTGCGCGCCCTGCTGGGGAACGTACCTGCCGCGGGTGATGAGGACTCGGTCCCCCTCTTGAAGCCCCGATACCACTTCGATCGTATCGTTATTTTCTATCCCCGTGGAAATCTCACGGGAAACAGGTTTACCTTCCGGGCCAGAAACGGACACTTGTTTTGCTCCGTTCGGCATATCCCGGACTGCGCTCAACGGCAGGAGGAGGACGTTTTCCTTGTTGCTGACGATAAAACTGATGTTTGCGGTCATCTGTGATCGAAAAAATGATGGCACGCTGTTCAGTTTCACTTTGACACTATAGGTAATGACATTTGAAACATTCTTGCCTTCATAAAGGATATTTGAAACCCTGCCTTCAACACTTTGGTTAGGGTATGAGTCCAGCGTGATCCAGGCGGGCATTCCCGCTTTGACGCTGCCTATATCGGACTCGTCAACCTGTGCAAGAACGATCAGATAATCTGATATGGCAAAAAGGACAGAGGCAGAGTCAACGGTTTGCCCGACGACCACGTTCTTCAAAATGACGACGCCCGACAACGGGGAGATGATAGGAATCGGCTTGTAGGAATCTTCCCACTTTTTAAGCACGGCAGCCCCCTGGCTCCGCGCAGAATCAAGGATGGCCGCCCGGTCGCTTGAACTCATCCATGCAATGGTCTGGCCTACTTTAACGTTATCGCCCTCATCAACAAGAAGTTTTTCTATTCGGCCGGACATCGGGGGTTTTACTTCTACGCGGTTCAACGGAACAACGGAACCGGTCGCTTCAACTGTCTGCTTGATCGTGCCTTTGGTCACGATTACCGTCTGCACACTTCCTGTCTTTGCCTTTTTATCCTTAAACAAAGACCATCCGCATCCCGCCACCAGCACCAGCGATACCATAAAAATAATTAGCTTTTTCATATTTATATTACTCCTCTATCGGTTTACCAAGAGCTTTTAGCCATGCCGCTTCAGCGGTCACGGAGTTCAATTGCGCTTGTATCGCCTGACGTTCCTGATTCACCCGGTCGGACACAATAATTTCCCAGTTGTCATATGTCAGAAGGCCGCTGTCATAGCGGATGTTCGCTTCGTCGTTGCGCTGCCGCGATGCTTCCAGCAATGCCGACTGAACCCTGAGCTGGTCAACGGCCCCAGCAAAAGTTGACCAGGAAGTCTCTATATCTACAATCGCCTGCTCTCGCACGGAACGCAGGTCCTGACGCGCCTTCTCAAGATTATTTTTCGCCGCGGATCTCGCGTAATAAGTAGCGGTGGGCCCGCCTCCGAAAAGTGGATACTGCAGTCCCACACCCCAGCTGGAATAAAGAGAAGGAATTTCGTTCGGCCCTGAGCCGGAAAAAGAATAATTGGCCGACAGGACCGGCCAGAATGAACTTTCGGACTGGCTGAGGCCTGTTTCCGCGCTTTTGACGGCCGCTTCCTGCAAAGCCACGTCGGGACGGTCTTTCATCAAGGCTCGTTCGTCCTTGGGCGCATCGGGCGGAGCCTGCGTTGTGTTCAAGGTTCCCGTAACGGCAATGGCAGTAAAATCGTCCAGACCCAGCTGCCGGTTAAGCACCGCCCGGGCCGTCCGCAGATCCCGTTCTGACTGGGCAAGATCCGCTTTTGCCTGCAAGGACTGCGCGTTCGCCCTGAGCATATTACCCTTTGACTCTCTGCCTGAGTTGTAGCGGAGGATTACCATTTGAGCTTCTTCCCTCCGCATAGCAACGATATTTTTTGAAACTTCAATATTCTTCTGAGCAAAAAGCAGCTGAGCAAAGGCTTTGCGCAGATTGAAACGCAGCAGCGAAGAAACCTGCCGCGCGTTCGCCTGCTGCTGCGTCGTCTGAGCTTTCGCTCCCTGGATAGATGCGTACGCAGCTTTATTGAAAATATTAAGGTTCGCCGATGCCTGGGCTTGCCAGTTGCCCGAGTTGGCACCACCCGTGCTAGACGGGTTATCTGAACTGCTGTAACTGTTGGACAGCGCTACCTGAGGAAGAACTGCATTATAGCTGCCTTTATATGAAGATTTGCTTGCCGCGAGAGCATATCGAGAAGAAGAAAGGTCCGCGTTGTTGCTTAACGCAAGAGTGACGCAATCTGTCCAGCTCAAAGGAGAATCCGTTCTGACCGTCTGACCAAAAACCGGAACCAGACAAATTGGCATGACCAAGCTTATGGCAATAGTAATAATAACTTTTATTTTCATAAATGTGTCAACAAATTAGACAATCTCCGGACAAAAAAAGTTTCAGTATGCTGAATAATTTTTGTCTACCGAAAATACTGATGGCCGTAAATTACTCCTATCGAAGGAGTTAATCTAGGCCAGGAAAAAGATATGTCTCCTTACTGGACAATGTTAGCCTGCCCGCCTCAGGAGGGAAAATATTTATACAACAACATTATAGCAAAATATGCTTTCAATTTGCAGATAACAGCAAAGTCATATTGCGCGGCCTAGTAATTTAAATATATATCTCGTGAGAAAAAAATCATCGGCTAAAAAGAAGAATTCACGATATTATTATATTTTGAATGATTGTAATTTCTTATAAATTTTATCAGCTCAAAACAAACAATGCTGATTAGCCCTGCTCCTACGGACATAAGCATATCCCTAAAATGAAACGGTTCAAAACGAAAAATCTTCATTAAAGACGGGATAAAAAGAGCCAACAGCATAAATATCACCGCTCCGCTGACCACCCATATAAGCGCCGTATTTTTATAGCGTAAAAGCTTGGGTATAAAAAGTGTCCAAGAACGATTACTTAGTATAAGCCCGATGTTGCCTATGATGAGGGTAGTAAAAGCAAGCGTGCGCGCCTGAGATACAGTTTCTCCAAGCTGCTGAACAAATATATAAAGAACAATTGCTGCGCCTAGTAAAATTATTCCTTGAAGCAGACTGTATCCAACGGTTTCCCATGAAAAAAGGGGTTCCTTTAGATTTCGCGGCGGGCGATTCATAATATTTTTTTCTTCGTTTTCCGCTTCAAACACCAGCGAACATGCGGGATCTATTATAAGTTCAAGAAAGACTATATGGATAGGAAAAAGTATCAGCGGCCATCCCAAGAGTACCGGCAAAAGGCTTAAACCCGCTATAGGAACATGTATTGCTAAAATATAAGAAATTGCTTTTTTTAAGTTATCAAAAATACGCCGTCCCATGCGGACCGCCGCAACGATGGACATAAAATCGTCATCCAGGAGAACCAGAGAAGCAGATTCGCGCGCCACATCTGTTCCTCGCCCGCCCATGGCGATACCGATATGCGCTGCTTTTAATGCAGGGGCATCATTAACGCCGTCCCCGGTCATCGCAACAACTTCACCTGAGCTTTTCAGCACAGTTACTATTCGCAGTTTTTGTTCCGGCACTACGCGGGCAAATACGTTAACATTTTTCATTTTATTCTGCAATTCTTCATCACTCATTTTATCCAGTTCTTGTCCGGTAATTATATCGTCTTTGTTAGCAAGACCGATCTGGCCGGCAATGTTTTTAGCGGTTCCGGGATAATCTCCGGTAATCATTATGACCCTCATGCCGGCGTTATAACACTCTTTTATTGCTGAAGGCACTTGTTCCCGTATTGGGTCGGCAAGGCCGATAATGCCGATAAAGTTAAACGCGAATTCGTGCTGGATATCGGGCAATGTCCCGGTGTGAAAAGTTGAACGGGCAACACCTATAACCCGCAAGCCATCGTCAGCCAACTTTTCAATATCTTCCCTAAGTTTTACAAGTTTAGCAGGGTCAAGATGACACAAATCGGCGATCGCTTCCGGTGCACCCTTTGCCGCTACAACATATTCTTCGCTATTTTTCCGTTTCCATACCCGAGACATAGCAAGCAGTTCTCTTGAAAGCGGATATTCTTGAATCATTTCCCAATCCTGGTGAATATGCTCGGTGTTAGAAAGATATTGTTCGCCTAGCTCCCTTATTGCTTTTTCCATCGGGTCAAAAGGATCGGTCTGGCTTGCAAGAATCCCGTATTCAATTACTTGATGAAACCGGTCATCTTCGGGAAACTTATCAGAGGAAGTAACATTGCAGGTTATTCCTTGCGTAGCAAGTTTCTGAACCCGCATACGGTTAACGGTAAGAGTGCCGGTTTTGTCAACGCAAAGAACTGTTGCCGCGCCAAGCGTTTCTACCGCGGGGATCCTTCGTGTAAGAACTCTTTTTTGCGATATGCGCCAGGCTCCGAGCGAAAGGAATATGGTTAAAACGACAGGAAATTCTTCAGGTATCATTGCCATAGCAAGGGTTAGCCCAGCCAAAAATCCCTGAAGCCAGTTTGCCCTCGTGATGCCGTATACAACAACAATTAAAGAGCAAAGTGCCGCGCCGGTTAATGCGACTATTTTTACCGTCCGGGAAACATCTTTTTTCAGAAGCGTTTCTTCTTCTTCAATTACCTGAAGAGATTTTCCGATCTTTCCGATCTCAGTATGAATCCCCGTTTTCTTGACTTGCGCGATGGCCTGGCCCTGTACAATAAGTGTTCCTGAAAAGACATACGGCTGGTTATCTCCGCCGGGACGGATAGTGTCCATATCAAAAGATTCATTTTCAACAGCATATTTTGCGACAGGCACGGATTCTCCCGTCAGCAAAGATTCATCGGCCGAAAGATTTAAGGATTTTAAGATAACGGCATCAGCCGGAACGCGGTCTCCTTCGCTCAAAATAATAATATCATCACGCACCACTTCTCTGCCGGCGATTTTTATTTTTTGCCCGTCCCGAATAACGGATGCGCGAGGGCTGGATAGATCGCGCAAAGCTTCCAGCGCCCGTTCGGTTTTTCTTTCCTGATAAAAAGTTATGCCCATAATGACAAATACAAATCCTAGCAGTATCAGCGCTTCCTGAACATCGCCAAGCAAAAGATATATTGTACCGCAGGCAACCAAAAGCAAAAACATCGGCTCTTTCAAAACTTCAAGAGCTATTATAAATACACTGCGTTTTTTAGTAGACGGGATCTCGTTATAACCTTCTTTTTCCAACCGATTCTGGACCTCTTTTTGGGAAAGCCCCCGCAATGCATAATTCAGAATTTCTTTTTTTTGCATGCCAGCTCCGTTAATACTTTATTATTGTTTTATTATAAAAGCGCTAACAAGTATTTTCGTCTTTTGATTTCCAAAACTCAAAAGCCGTCGTTTGCGTTAGCAGCAGTTTTGGCAAGTGAAATTATATCATATTAGTCGGATTTAACAAGACAGAGGCCACACAACCCTCTTTTCGCGTTGTATGTTCAAGTTATATAACAAAATTATAGCCCCGCAACCACCCACAAGGAGTGATTCCAGGGCTATACTATCCATGCTTAACGATGTTAGCCTGCCCGCCTCAGGAGGGAAACCATTTATGCAACAAAATTACAGCAAATTCCGCTTTCAATTTGTGGCTGATTGACAAATTACGCCATTGCAGTATTTTCGTCATAAATTTTTAATAAAGCGAAGTCAAAAAAACCGGAACACTGATAACCTGTACGCCGTCTTTAACAAAATTAACTTCATTTTCCATAGTTATTTGAAAGGCGTAAGGTATTTTAAGGGTATTCTTGTAGTAAAACAGGGATTTCGATATTTCTTTCCTGCTGTTCTTGACCTCTACACAAAACCACGGTTTATTATCTACCGTAACAAGAAAATCTACTTCTCTTTGCTCCTTATCGCGTAAAAACCTGAGATCTATTTTATATCCTTTGACATCATGCAGATAATGGCAGAACTTAAGCAGATGCGAGGCAACGATATTTTCTAATTTCGGCCCTTCTTCGTTTAGTTGAGACCAATCCCAGAGATACACCTTTGGTTCTTTCTTCAGTGACCTGATCAGTTTAGACTGATATGGATATATGCGGAAAAGATAATAAACCTGCTCCAAACATTCTATCCATGAACGAACTGTCTTAAACGATACCTGCAAATCCTCAGTTAAGGAATTTATTGACAACAATGATCCGATTTTTTCTGGGATTAGTTCTGCCAGAAGCTCTAAAGTGCCTAAATCCCGTATGGAAACGATATCCCTTACATCTTCACGAACAATACTTTCTATACGGCTGTTATGCCATCTCCCTAATTTATTCTTGTCTTTCTTAATATACATTTCAGGGAATCCGCCGTACTTGTACAAATCATTAAATACGCTTAAAATATTTTTTGAAGATTTATCAAAAGATAGTTTTGAAAAAGGCTGGTAATCGTTATTTTTCTTAATTAATTCTGCTACCGTCAGCGGATGTATCCTGAAATAATAGTAACGGCCCAGCATAGAATCACCGTGTTTCCTATATATGTCAAGCCTGGAGCTCCCGGTAACAATTATTTTAAAAACATCTTTATTTTTATCGTATTCCCCTTTTATATAGTTCTTCCACTTTTTATATTTGTGTATTTCGTCAAATATGACAAGTTCGTTTGTGCCTGAGAACACTTCTTGAAGAATAGCCCTTCTATCCAAACGATTATCCCAGTTTAAGTAATTGTATTTGCCGGCATAATGTTTTTCTCCTATATATTTTGCCAGTGTCGTTTTCCCGACTTGCCGGGGCCCGGCAATAAATATCATCTTATCTTGCAAATCACTGAAAATCACTTTTGATAAATACCTGTCAATCATTTAGTACACCTTTCTTTTTGGATACTACTCCAATCTTTACTACCACACTTTGGAGTGTCGTCCAATATTACCTGAATAGTTTATACCATAATATTATAGGGATTTCAAGTTTAATTTGGCTTTTAATTAAGGTTTAAATTTATGCTTGCAGTAAAAAAATAGACCTGAGGCATCCCTTTTGGGAATTTCTCAGGTCTATGCTCTAAAACTGGCTCCGCAGTCCGTTTTTTCCCGAACTGTGGATATCATTCTACCAAACATGATTCACGGTTGCAAGCGTAAGAACATTGATTGAACGCTTGATTGACGCAGCGCTCGGGCACGAATGCGCCCTCGCACTGCTTTGATTCGGCTTTCCCTTCGCTCTCGCTCAGGTGGGCTCCCTCGCCCGCTCAAAACGATTTATTTTTTTATCCCCGCGCGCTTTAAGGAGTTTTTTTGGGCTTCGTCCGCCCTCTGCTGCTTCGCAGCAGCAAAGCCGGTACGACTTAGCCATCGCCACCCCGTTTAGGGGTCGTTGCCGTGCGGGAACTCCGGTTTCGTTCCGCCCTCCGCAAAGCTTCCCATTTGCTACGGACGGGTCCTCGTTCCCTTATTCGCTCGTCGCTTCTCGCTCGCCATTCCGCAACTCGCCGCTATGTAAGCCTTGGGAAACCCTCACAACTTGATATATGCTTGAGGGATTTTATCCAGTGTCGAGGCACGAAGAGCGCGGTGTGCCTTCTGCGGCACATTAGCGATGAGCAACGCTGACAATGGGTAAAAGACCCAAGCCCTTCGGGAAAGATATCTTTGGCCGCTTTCTGCGTCGCTCCTCCTAGACATATCTCAGAGGATAGGCCTTCGTCGTCGCTCCTTGAAATCAGCTCAAACAATATCTTTCATATATTTAAGCTGTGAGGGTTTCCCAAGGCTAGCCTCGTTGCTCCATTACCGGCGGCTCGAAAGCTTCCTCGCCCCTTTATCCCAGCCTTCGGCTGGTAATTCGGGCGTCAACTTGGCGCTGGCTAGCAGACTGCCCAATTAACTAAATGACTTATTGGGTAAAGACCCTTCCCCCCAACCCCGAAATACTCGGGGTTAAAACCCTCGGTCGCCCTTCTCCCTCGCCCAAACGGCGGGTCTGTGGCTGTCCCGTGAACCGCTTTCGTTACGAAAACTTGGGTTTTGTGCCGAAACAAAAGTTTGCGAGGCGAGCATATTAGCGAAGCGATCTGTAAGTCGAGCAAAGTTTTCGTTGCAGTCCAAAAACCGAGTTTGCAGTAGAAAAAAGGTTCACGGTACAGCCACCTAGGTTGGGCGGGCAAGGGCCAGTCTGCTTTATTGCCCCCCTTCCCCACTTCCCCAATGATCAATTTTCTCGCTTTTTCAAAACTGCCGAAACATTTTACCAAAGAATTTACTTATTTTGAAGCCTAGCGGGGGGATATACTTGGTAAAATTCGTGCGTATTATTGAGCGTGCGTATTTTCAGGCGATATGAACTCAAATATGCACGGTTTATGCACGCCTTACGCTCGGTTTGCGCACGGATATGCACGGCTCTGTGCGTATTTTTCTAGCTCTTAAGCGTATATTTGCTGGCTTTTCCAGTGCTTAACTCATGTAAAAGTTTATTGCCTATAAAAGAATTGTTTTTAAAAGCCAGCCTGTTAAAAGCGCACTTATAACCATTATCAAAACTGATTTCAACATATCTTTTAAGCCCAACTCTTTCCACAAAACCACAAATGTTGCAATACAGGGGAAAAACATAGAAAGCACCACGCATGCAACAATCAGCTGATTTACTGTCAGGTTCAGCGGCACCAGCATTCCAACCGCCACATCTTTTCTCAAAAATCCGACTAAAATAGCAATCACAGCTTCTTTTGGAAGTCCCAACAGGCTGCTAATAACAGGCGCACTTAATTTTGTAACAGTATCAAAAATCCCCAGGAAAAAAAGAATATTTACAACCAATACTCCGCCTGTAACAATCGGCAATGCCTCCGCCAGAAATTTTTTGGACCGCCACCATAATTTTTTCCCCATAATTGTTAATGGGGGAAGCCGGTAAGGAGGTATTTCAATTAAAAGTTCCGGGCTGAATCCCGGCAGAATCTTATTCAATATATATCCCAATACTGCCCAAACAAGAAAAAGAGTTCCATATACGATTAAAACGGGAACTGTCCCGTGCCTGCCTAAAATGCCGAAAATCATTGCCTGAAGTGCCGCGCAGGGTATCCCAATTGAAATAAGTGTTGAAGCGATGAAACGTTCTCTTTTGCTTTCAAGAATCCTGGTTGAAAGGATGCCCGGGACGTTGCATCCGAAACTTAGCAGCGTGGGAACTATGGCAAATCCGTGAAGACCGATTTTATGCAAAAAGGTATCCAATAAAACAGCTAATCGCGGAAGATATCCCGAGTCTTCAAGAAGTCCCAACACCAGGTAAAATGCAATAATATACGGCAGAACGATCCCGAATTCAATATATAAAGCGGTGCTCAAAACACCGAATGACTGGACAAAATCTATCTGGCCGCCGATAAGCTTTCCTATAAGAATATCATGAATAATTCCTTTTGAACCCAGGATTGCCACAAGTTTTTGAAGTATCGGAAGCCAAATTTTGTTAAAGAAAGGATCGGTCAGATAATTTATCAGTGTTTCGCCTATGAACCTTACAACAATAAAACAGAAGTAACCGATGAATCCTGCGATAATCAATCCTGTTGACGGATGAACAGTTAAATCTTGTATTCTTTCAAAAAAAGTGTGATGCTTGTGTTCCAGATGCTGAACCTCTCCAATGACTTTGCCGATGTCTTTCCATCTTTCCTCATAGGTATGTTTTCTCACTTTCAGAGCTTCCGCTTTAGGTATTTCAGCGATCAATTTTGGAAAACCTTCGCCGGTAACCGCTACCGTTGGAACCACTGAAACCCCGAGCCAGCGCGATAATTTCTCAATTTCAATATGTATTCCGCGATGTTTGGTATCATCCCACATGTTCAATGCCGCAATAATCGGAATTTCTTGCTCCATAAGTTCAAGAGTGAGGTAGAGATTCCTTTCCAAATTAGTGGCATCTATTATATTTATAATAATGCAATTTCCTTTTATTTCTTCATGTATCGCTTGTTTCAACATCTCGCATGCAACTTCTTCAGCTTTACAGGTCGGTTCAAGAGTATATATGCCCGGGACATCAATCACTTCTGTTTTTTCCCCGTTTAAAAGCATATACCCTTTGGTAAACTCAACGGTTGTGCCGGGATAATTGGATGTTATAACGTGAACTCCGGTCAACCGGGAGAAAAAAGCACTTTTCCCGACATTGGGATTTCCTAAGAGAAGTATTTTTTTCACTTCTTAACCTCAACTATTATTTTGGAAGCTATACCATAACCTATGGCAATATGAGTTCCGCGTACCTTAATAATCACCGGGCCTCGCATATGCATTCCGCTCAGCTTGGTAATATGATCGCCAACTCCGAACCCTAACGCTCTGAGTCTTCTGATTGCTCCGAAACCGCCGGCGATTTCTTTTACCGTACCGCTTAATCCCGCATCCAGATCGGTAAGAAATATTTTTTCAGTATTCATCGAAATAGTATCCTATCATTCAAACTTTCATCCCATCGAAAAGCCGTTTTTATTGCTTCTTTTTGATTTCTTCTTCTACTTCTTGTGCGCCCTTCTTGTAGAAGTTTTCCTCATCCGGCGCAAGCTCCTTCAATAATCTCAAAAACTCGCCCGCATGGACTTTTTCCTCGTCAGCAATATCTTTCAGGACTTCCTGGGCAAGCTTGTTTTCGGTAGATTCCGCAAGCTGCATATAAAGCTGAATCGCCTCATATTCTGCGGCAACCATAAATCGGATAGCTCTTACAAGCTCTTCAGGTGTAACCTTTCTGTCCTTCTTCAATCCTGCAAACGGCGTTCCGAAATCCGGCATAAATTTCCTCCTTTTTCTTTTTCTTTAAACGCAGGTGTTGTCACTGTTTCTATGTTAGTTTACCAGAGAAATTTCAAAGGGTCAACTAATTTACCATTTCTTTTTATCGTAAAATGCAAATGAGGCCCCGTTGACCGGCCGGTGGACCCGCTTCTTGCTATCAGCTTTCGGGCATTCACCCTTTGGCCGACCTTTACATATATTTTTGACAGGTGCCCGTACTGCGTTTCATAACCATTTTGATGCCTGATGAAAACCGCTTTGCCGTAATGCCCCCCATCGTTACCCGCAAAAGTGACCACACCGTCTGCCGCCGCGCCCACCCAGGTTCCTTCTCGAACCGCGATATCAATTCCTCCGTGAAAACTTGGTTTCCCGGTAACAGGATGGCGGCGCCTTCCGAAAGGACTGCTTAACCTGCCTCCCAGCGGCGAGACAAACATCTCGCGCAATTCGTATTTTGCCCTTAACTTTTGATTCATCAGGTCAATGTCCGGCATACGCCCGGGAACAAAAATAAATTCTCCCGAATTAAGTTTTCCAACATTTCCGTTGAATTTAATAAGTTCGTTTTCTTCTATATCATATTGTTCGGCTATTTTTTTCCATGTGTCCCCTTTTTGAATCTGATGGAGAGTGCCTCCTCTTGAAGGTAAAAGTATGCGTTCATTTATATGCACATCATAGGTTTCCATCTGCGGGTTGCACCCCAAAATTGAATGCACACTGTATCCCCTTTTTCTGGCTATTTTCCAAAGGTTTTCGCGCATTTTCACCTTTTTTATAAAAAAACCTGCGCCGGTCACTCGTTTTTGCAGGTGCGCAAGCCTCATTTCCAAATTATTGACCAGAAGTTTTGCTCTGTCAACCTGCTGCGGCTGAACTGATTTTGGTGCAATCCTTTGTGCGTCAACTATTTCAGTATTTGCGCACAATATGAAAATTAAAAACAAAGTAATGAATATTTTTATTGATTGTTCAACCATAAATACCGTTTTTTTAAGTTTATAGCCGGACATTTATTAATTTTTAACTACATATCATTTACACAAGCTTGCCTCTTCTCCGTAAAGTATCTTTGCCGCTGATTGATTCAGTTTTAATTTCTTCACGCGGGCCATATACCGAAAGTATCCTCGTCTTTGGGCATAAAATCTTAAATTCTTCTATTATTGCTGTAATCTCCTTCTTGCCCAACGGTTCTACCGGACACGGCCTCAATGGTGTATTAATTTGTATCTCATCAGGACTTATTGAATAAGCAAGTTTTGCTATTTCCTTTGCCGACTTCTTATTCTCTTTAATCACCATTATTTGAACAGCAAGCTCCCCTTTAAACTCTTTTCTAAAGTCGCGCAAACCTTGCAAAATATTTTTAAACTTAACCTCTTTTGCAGGTCTGTTTATTTTTTTGAATGTTTTTTCGTCCGCCGCATCAAGTTTAACTATTACTTTGTCCGCCATAAGCAACTCAGAACGCACCTCGGGATCATTAAGAATGGATGAATTAGTTATAACGGCAACCTTTTCCAAACGCACAGCTTTTACTTTTTGTATTATCCTGCCCAGATTTCCTGCAAGCGTCGGTTCACCCGCTCCTGCAAAAGTTATGTAGTCAATGCCTTCTTTTGTAATGGTTTTGAGTTCCCCTATTATTTCATCTGTCGTAGCAAAACATTCTCTTTTTGTGCTCAAAACTTTTGTTCTGCCGATTTGGCAATACAAACAGTCAAACGAACAAACCTTATACGACATTGAAATCGGGTCAATGCCTAAAGAAACTCCGAGCCGCCACGAAGCAACGGGCCCGTAGATACAATGATAATCTATTTTCTTCTTAATCATTTAATATAGTGTTTATAAAAACTAACGGCAATTATGCTGAATACAGGAATTCTCAACTGTTATTTCTTTCAGGCCGCCTTTAAGGAACTGGGCTACCAATTCCGAAACTGTGCCCGGTATAGCCCTGTATGCTTTTATCCCGCTTTTGTTCAGTTTTTCAACTGCACGGCTTCCCATACCGCCGCATACTACTGCATCAATTTTTTTCCCTGATAAAGAATCCATCGGATGGCATGTGCCGTGCGAATGATGCTGATTTGAGTTATCTATGACCTCGTAAGAATCCTTTTCGGTATCATAGATCGTAAAATACGGCGCGCTTCCAAAATGCCCATGAACTACTGCTTTCTTCCCCTCATTTGTTGACGTCGGCATACAAATTTTCATAATTCCTCCTTTTATTTATCCCTGCCAACCCTTCGGGTTGATCAGGGTTACTCTTTTACAAATATTCTTTTAACTATCCAGGACAGGATGAGCATGACAAGAAAAACCGCGACAATAGTAGGCCCCGGAGTCCAGTCAAGCCTCAGAGAAGCTTCTATCCCGACAATACATCCCACTAATCCAAAAATCCATCCGAAAAAGATTCGGCGCGTAGTTTTTTCCGTGGCGATCATCGCAGCGACTGCGGGAATTATGAGGAAAGCAAACACCAAAAGCACGCCCACCACTTTTACCGAAGACGTAACTACAAATCCAAATGTGACATAAAAAACAAAATCCCACCACCATATCCGAATGCCCTTATTTTGCGCTTCTATGGGGTCTGCGGTTACCGCAAAAACCCGCCTTCGCGCAAACCAGTGTATTGCTACTACGATCGCGCAAAGTATCGCGATGAAAAGAAGTTGTTTCGGAGCTACGGTAAGGATAGAACCCGCGAGCATCTCTTTTATATCTTCGGTTCCTGAGACTGACCGTTCCAAAACAATAAGAGAAAGAGCGATCGCACCGGCATAAGTGATGCCGATAAGCGCTTCTATCGGGACTTTTTCGCGTTTGCTCCTGAAAAGCACAAAAAGCAGAGCGCCGATCATGGTAAATCCCAATGAAATAAGATAGTTCTGAAAAGGAAATTTGTCCGCGCCCCATCCCAGTAAAACCCCGACACACGCGCCCAAAGCAGCGACCTGGGCAAGTGCAAGGTCAACAAAGATTACTCCGCGACGAACGACATGGTAGCCAAAATATGTATAGGTACCCGCCAGGATAAGACACAC
>JAPLKN010000120.1 GCA_026388075.1 Elusimicrobiota bacterium | reverse complement strand
TTATAATTTTGTAAATAATTTTAGCGTCAGCTACGGGTATATAATCGGGCCTTCCGGAAGCGCGCCTGTAAACTATGGATCAATGAACGCTCAAACACTTCAGTCTTTTATTGCGATGGGAGCGATAACAATTAATGAATTAGGCAAATATAAATTAATAGATTCTGCAACCGGCCTGGCTTATGTATACAAAGGTACTGGCGATATCAATAGTCCTAATAGCTATGAAATTGCAAGCCCAGCTAATGGTTATTCGCCCCATTACTATCCCGGCAGTTATACAAAGTTTGTCAGCGGGGATACTTATATTTGGGCACATCCGATATATTTTGAAAATCCTCTGCCTATATCAGTTCCTAATCCCATTAATTACGTTGAAAATTACGGGTATCAGTTAGCCTGCGGACAGTTGGTTATGGCGGAGATGGAACATCAGGGTCAAGTTGATAAATCTGAAGACAGAAGAGAAAAATATTTCTACGGTGATCCAAACAATAATAAGGCGAATGCAATAAGACAGGCAGACGGATCTTTGAAAGCAACGGTAATGGAAGTTTCTTATACGACAGACTATAGCAAAAGTTACTCTAAAACTTTTAATTATGCAAGCAGTATATCTACATACTGGGCTGCCCTAAAAACCGGGATGATTTATAGTGGATTGAATGGTTTATTGGCAGACGGAGTAACTCCTTATGTAGCAGATCACAGTCAGGATAGGGCTGAAACTTATATCTATGATAAAGTTGCGGATGGCAGCTGGCAAATTAAAACGATTCAAAAAGATTTTATAAATTCAGTAAACCAAAGCGGTATAGCAACCTATAGTTATGATACGTATTTTGGCGAGATACAACAAAGTCAGATGGTATTTTCTGGTTTATCGCTAGACCAGTCACAAAACAGGACGGAAACCTATAATTACAACAGATCCTTAATAGAAAATGGAACTTTTGACTTTAATAATGACGGGGATAAAAATGATACTTTTAATTGGGACGGGAGCCTGCAGAAAACAAAAACAGAAGTTATTTATACTGTTGATGTTGCAAATAATTATAAAGAAGATTATATCTATGCTAAGGTTAACAATCAGCTTGTTATGACCACGATGAAGCATTCGGGCTTGGCGTTTACCGTCGGTGCTGATACTTATACCGACACTTCAAATGACAGGATTGAAACCTATGGCTATAGCACCAGTACCGCTATCACATATCCCGACGGCGGTGTTTTTACATATGTATGGGACGGAAGCCTGCAAAAGACACAGACTTCGGTAATTTATGGAGCGACAGATCGGAGAAATTATACAAAGAAAATAGCATACCAGAACTATAGAGGAGTAATAAATGAATATAAAATGCAGTATGACGGAACTTTTGACAATTCCAATGACAGATTAGAGGCCTATATATTTGACAATAGTGTTACCATAAGCGGTGATACTTATAACGGGGACGGCAGTTATCAAAAAACTAAAGCGCTAGTAAGATATGTAGTGAATTCACAGAAAGATTATGATGAAAATTACGCTTATGGCGTAAATCGGGGTAATCTTTCTTTATCCGTAATGGTTCATAGCGGAATAACTGATAAATCAGAAAACCGTACCGAAACCTATACATATTTAACAGCAGCTGACGGATCGGTACAAAAAGATTCCGTATCAGTTGATTATTCGGTTAACGGTATTTCTTATAATATCGCAAAGAATTATACCGAAAGCTATACTTATGGTTTAAGTTCGGGAGGCAACAATTTTAGCCAGCTAATGGAGCTTAGTAAAACGCGTATAAACCAATATACAATTGGCGGAACCTCATATTCAGATCAATCCCAATGCTGGAAGGAAGACTATACTTATGGCAGGCCTGCTTTAGGAAACGGTACCCTGCAGAAAACAAGGACTGATGTTACATACATAAATTCTGACACCACATCTAATATCGCACTTAATGATAAAAACTATTACGAGACATTTGAATACGGTTTTCAATATGGAGCAATGGTTCAGACAAGCATGACGCATACGGGATTAGGTAATGACGATTCAAATGACAGGATTGAAAAATATAACTATGCGACAAGCGGAACTGTTGACAAGAATGGCAATCTGATTACTCGTTACGTCAGCCCGACACAAGGCACGTCTTTTTCTGACCTTACTGGCTATCAACAATTGGTTCTTGGGAGTATGTGGTGGTATTGGATGACGCATAATTCACCTAGCGGAACTCCACCTAACAACGATCCCAATTGGATTACATACTATCTTGGGAAAATAAATACTTACCTTGGCCTAAGCGGGGGAGCAGCCTACACCACCAGCAGTCCTTTTGACCAGCGATTGTTTAATGTATTTACAACTTCAGGGCTCTTTCAGCAGTTTAGCGGAAACACTAGCTACGGGACCGACAGTTGGGGACAAGTGTATTGGAAGGTCGGGAGCTGGTTTACAACTTCCGATTTTAACACTTTTAAAAATACTCTGACTTGGAACGGAAGCCTTCAAAAAATATCGTCAACAATTACTTACAATACTAACTTTGCTGATAACCATACCGAGTATTACGGATACGGCATGGAAAGCGGTGCACTTGTCCAAAAAGTTTTTGAGTACAAAGGTTTTGCAGATATTGCCGGCGGGCTTCAATATGACCATTCGCAGGACAGGATAGAAATTTACAGTTATGCCAGCCAGATAGACGGAAGCGTTCAAAAAAATAATGTTAAAGTCTATTATTCTTTTAGCCCGTCACGTAACTACGAAGAAACCTATACTTACTGCAATTTGGGGGATATGGCGGTGTACCATCAGCTAGCGATAACTCAGATGCGTCATCAGGGTCTTCAATTTACGGTCGGAGGCCAACTGGTTAGAGATTATTCACAAGACAGAACTGAAGTTTATATTTATGGTACCAGTTTGACTGAAACCAATATTACGGGCGATTTAAACGGCAATGGGAGTGATGGTACGGCAACACATCCTTGGGATACCATTGCTTGGGACGGAAGTTTAAGAAAAACCGGCATTAAAGTTACCTATGATACCGATGCCTCAAAAAATACTTATGAAAAAAATGTTTACGGAGGTCTTTCTGATTACGGCCAGGTTGTTTTAAAAACAAAAATCACAACTCCGCTTGATTATAACGGAAATCCCATAGGGAGAGCATTCCTGAAGAGAGAAGATTATAATTACGAAACCTCCTTTAATTTACCGATTGATCCGAATTCTTTGCTAAATAACAGGGGCCAGTCGCTAAATTCAGTTTGGGACGGAAGCTTACGAATAACCCAAATTTCGGTAACTTATTTGCCTCCCACAGCTGATGTAATGTTCTGGTATATGTATCAAGGTGTTGGTTATTATCAAAAATATATAAGTATCGGCGGCAATTTACTTCAAACCCTTATTGCAGCGGGACTTTCTACGGATTTCGATTACAGCAGGGGTTTATATAAAATTGTTGATGCCGCCGGCAACACGGTAGTTTATAAGGGCAGCGGCGATATTAATGATATAAGCAACTATGAGGCTGCCATTGGGGCGTTCGGTTGGCAGGTTTATGACGCAGTAAATAACATATATGAAAATGCTTCTAGAGGTGTAAGATCTACAGCCCTATTTATTGGATTCCCGATTCCACGAATTGATCCTAGAGGATATAGCGAATATTACGGATATGAGTTAGCGGGCGGCGAAGTGGTTGCATCATGGATGGAACATCTTGGCACATTTGATAAATCTGAAAACAGGGTGGAACAATACTTCTACGGTGTCCCGGCTGATATAACCACGCCTGTAAGACAGGCGGACGGAACATTTAAAATCACAGAAACGCAGGTTCGTTATTCAAATAACTATAACAAGAGTTATAAGAAAACTGTTGCATATTCTCCGTCGCTAACTACTTTCGGAACTGTTCTTGAGATGAATATTACTTACTCAGGTTTGGACGGTGTCCTGTTTGGAGGAGGATCGTATATAGCCGACCACAGCCAGGATAGGACCGAAACTTATGCGTATACGAAAGCAGCAGATAGCACTAGGCAAAAAAGCCAGTCTGTTGTAACTTATTCTGTAGATACGGCAAAAAGTTATACTGAAAATTATTTTTATTGCAATTCTACGGATTTGCAAACTAAATACGGCCAGCTTGTTATGACTTCAATGACGCATACGGGTGCCACCGACCATTCCCAGGACAGGACTGAGACCTATTATTACGGTACTGATGGTGTGGCAGGGCATAATGAAGGAAGAAGGCAGGTAGACGGAAGTCTGCAGAAAACTCAGGTTGATGTTATTTATTCTGTAAATAGCGTTGATTATGATGTCGCTAAAAACTATAGAGAAAGCTATATATATTGCGCTTCGTTGTCATCGTACAAGCAGCTTGTTATGACTTCAATGACTTATACTGGTTTACAGTTTATTACTACTAACGGTACCTATACCGACACTTCCAATAACAGGACAGAAACCTATTATTACGGTACCGACGGTGTTGCAGGGCATATTGAAGGAACGAGGCAGGTAGACGGCAGTCTGCAGAAAACTCAAGTGGACTTTATTTATCCTGTGGATGTCGCTAAAAATTATAGAGAACAATATTTATTCGCTACGGCCAATGCCGGAAATACCGTTAATTACGGCAAACTTGTTATGACTCAGATGAAGCATGCCGGCTTACAATTTAGCGTTGGAGGCGTTAATTATACGGACATTTCAAATAACAAAACTGAAACCTACACATATGGTTTCAATGTCGTAATTAACGGTAACTCATACACATGGGACGGCAGTCTGCAGAAGGTTTCTACAAAAGTATCGTACACTTCCGGCTGGGAAGATACTAACGGCATGTCGGGGATACAAACCACCTGGACGGAAAATAACGGAAAGACGGGAATTCAGGAGAATTGGGTAGACGATAACGGAATGTTGGGTATTCAACAAGTCTACACCGAGAACAACAACACTGCCGGTTATCAGCCTACCTACACAGATGTAAACGGTAACGGGACGTATGAGCCAGATTGGACAGATAATAACGGCAAGCCGGGAATTCAGCCAGACTGGACAGATGATAACGGCATAACAGGAATTCAGACAAGTCGGACAAACGATAATGGTATAGCGGGCATTCAGACCGGCTGGACAAATACTAACGGTTATTCAGGCATTCAGCAAACAGTAACGCCTGCTGATATGCTTCCTGATACAGCCCCTGATACAGCCCCTGATACTCCAGCGGATAGACCCCCAGATACTGACAAGGATGTCCATCCGGATATTCCTCCCGATAGTATAAACTGGGGCTTGACTTATTTGCTTTGGATAGTTGCGCCTGGCGCACCGCCTGTTCTTAATGATGACAATGGGCTTTCAGGATACCAGTATTTTTATACAGAAACAAACGGCAGGACAGGCTATCAATCTGGCTGGACGGATACAAACGGCGGTGATGTGGACGGTAACGGAGATCCCATTGAGACAGATTGGACCGAAACCAATGGCGATCCAAGCGCAATCCAACAAACTTGGACAGATACAAACGGCGGTGATGTCAATGGTGATGGAAATCCTATAGAACAGACTTGGTCAAATACAAACGGTTATGCGGGAATCCAACAAACTTGGACAGATACAAACGGCTTACATATATCAAACGGCTACCCGGCAGATATTCAGCAAGTCTGGACAGATACAAACGGTTCCGGAGTAATTGAACAAACATGGACAAACACTAACGGATTAACAGGTATTCAGCAGACAACAACCCCTGCAGACACTCGTCCTGATACCGCACCTGATACTGCACCGGATATGCAGCCGGATATTCCTCCGGACATTGCCCCTGATACTGCTCCCGATATTCCTCCCGACACACAGTACAGCGCAGGAAAAGATTATACTGAAAGCTACTCGTATAAATTAGTTGACGGTGGTTTGGTGCTTAAAGTTATGAAATACGACGGGCTTTTCGACCACTCTAAAGACAGGACAGAAATATATGATTATGAGATACAGGCCGATGGAAGCCTTCAAAAGACTCAGGCTACTGTTGATGCGGGTTTTGCAAGCGATAATACAGGTGGCTTTGTCTACCGCGTGAACGGCGGCGCTAACCAATATCAACCGCTAACATTGTCCGGAAGGACGATTCAGGGTTTAATTCAGAAAGGAGCGACACAATCTTTAAATACGTGGACATCCGGCGGCAATACCTATTATGACTGGGTGCTTACTGATCCTGTCTCAGGTAAAATTTATGTATATGTTGGAAATGGCGCTCCCTTGGATGATCCGAACAGCTATGTTCCCGCCACGGCAGCGAACGGGTATACTCTTGATACGGGAACGGGCTTCTACAACAAAGTTGGGAATGATGGGTTAACCTATTCTTATTTCCACGTGGCATCTTCAAATCTTCTTCCGACGACGCCAGCAACGTCAGACAACTATACTGACACCTACACATACTCTACGTCAGCGGAGCTGTCAACATATGGCCAGCTGGTTATTACTCAAATGACACATTCAGGAGTTATAGATCATTCACAGGACAGGACTGAGCAATATACGTATGGGACGATTAATAATAATGGAACCGCTTGGGGCGACGGAAGTCTGCAAAAAATTACTACTATTGTTGATTATTCTGTCAATGGGACTGCTTACAATATCGCAAAAAATTATTCGGAAGAATACACTTACGGAAGCATATCAAGCTATGGCCAGCTGGTTCAGGTAAGTAAAAAGCATATTAATCTATATTATAATCCGATTAACGGAAGCGAAGAGTCTGACCGGTCCCAGAATACCAGGGAAGATTATACTTATTCAAGGCCTGCAGGCGGAGACGGGACCCTGCAAAGAACTAGAACTGATGTTACATATCTTACTCCGTACGGTTATATAAATAATATGCTTCTTGATAAAAATTATTACGAAACATATACCTACGGATTTGTAACGGGACAAATAGTTAATACATCTATGACTCACGTGGGGCTTGGAAATGATCCTTCAAATAACAGGACTGAAACCTATTTATATGCAAGGTCGTTGCAGGAAAGCGCAGTTACGGGAGACATTAATAATGACGGCGATATCGGCGATACTTTCACTTGGGGCGGAAGCCTTCAAAAAACTCAGGTTCTGGTGGATGCGGGTTTTGCAAGCGATGTTTCTGGTTTCTATTATGGGACTGGGGCTAATCCGCCCTGGATACCTGTAACAATGTCCGGCCGGACGCGTCAAGCTTTCATTGAAAAGGGAGCGGTTACAGTTCTTGAAGCTGGTTATATACGACTTTTTGATTCTGCTAGTGGAAGTCTCTATGTGTACAAAGGCGGCGGCCTCGCTTACGATGATCCTAACAGCTACGAGCCTGCCACCTCTGCTAATGGTTATTCAGTGGATACAAATCCGAATTATTTTATAAAAAATGGTGATACCGCTGTGAAATATGGCGCGGTATTTTTGACAAATCTTCTGCCGACAACATTCTTTTCCAGATCAAATTTTTATACTGAAATTTATTCATACGCTTTAGAATCAGGCGAACTGGTTACGAAAGCGATGGTTCATCGCAGTTTAACTACTGACAAATCCGAAGACAGACTTGAAACTTACCAATATGGCATTCAAAGTGACGGAAGCACTCAAAAAACTCAGGTTTCAGTAAGTTATCTCGCTTACCAAAACAATAGTTATAAAGTCAAATATTTGCAGTCGATCGGCGGCGGCTGGCAGCCTTATACTGTGGGCGGATCAATGAGCGCGCAAACTTTACAGTATCTTACCGGAAACGGCGCTATTGCTGTTTATGATTCTTATTGGGGCGGTTATAAGCTTATAGATTCTCTTACCAATAAAATTTATGTATGGGACGGTACAGGCAATATTAATAGCCCGAACAGTTATATTTTAGTAGATAATACTTATACTCCCACCGGCGATTATTTTTCTAAAGGCAGTCGTGCTTATGGCCCGGTTATATTTGACAAGCCTCTACAAAGTTATCCTAATCCGAAAGACTATACTGAAACCTATACATATACGTCAATATCCGGCGAACTTGTTGTTACTCAGATGCGCCATCAGGCAAAGCAGTTCAGCGCAAACGGGCAGACATATACAGATAACTCGGAAAGCAGAACTGAAACTTATACGTACGGGACTAATTATTTTGACGGAGTTACAATCTATTCGTGGGACGGGAGTTTAAGAAAAATCCGGCAGAAGGTTGCTTACGATTACGGAAATGCTGATAATAATGAAACAATAAATATTTTCGGAGGGATTTCCGATTACGGCCAGGTTGTTTTAAAAACAAAAATCACGACTTCGCTTAAGTATAACGGAACAAATTGGATAAAAAATAATGACGCAATCCCGCAAAGAGAAGATTATACCTATGGCACTTCTTTGAATATTACGTTAGATCCGAATTCATTAATAAATTTAGGGCCTGGTGGAGCATATCCGCCGGGATCGCCAGGTGTGCTAGGTTGGGACGGAAGCCTGAGGATGACTAAAAGCGTGCTGTCTTATTTGACTAGCGCAACAGGCGATAGCATTAAGTTCCGTTATGACGGTGTAAGAGCTTTCGGAGACCCTGCAATAACGATTTCTGCCCAAACCCTTCAAGCCCTTTTCGGAAAGGGAGCAACTACATCCTATTATAGCGGTTCATTAACTGCTGGTGCCGGATATTATAGACTTCAAGATGCGGTTACGGGCGTAGACTTTGTGTATAAAGGCAGCGGAGCTTTTAATGATCCCAGCAGTTACGAAATTGCAAGCATAGAAAATGGCTATACCGATGCCAGCGGGCTTTATCAGAAGGGGAGTATAATTTGCAGCCCAATATATCTTACAAGTCCCGCGCCGAGCAGTAATTACACAGAACATTTTGCTTATTTGGTGCAGTCTGGCGAAGTTGTTTTGTTTGGGAAACAGCACATAAATCCGATTGATAAATCTGAAAATAGATTAGAATTGTATTATTATGGCACTATTGCCGATAAAATCAATGCTGTCAGGCAATGTGACGGTACTTTAAAAATTACAACCATTGACGTTCAATACACAAACGATTACAGCAAGAGTTATACAAAGACTGTTACGTATGCTCCTAATATAGCTACTTACGGATCTGCTCTTGAAACAGAAACGACTTATGCGGGTCTTAATGGAATATTGGCCGGCGGGGGTTCGTATACGGCTGATCATAGTAAAGACAGAAATGAATACTTCACGTATACACGCGTGTTTGACGGAACATGGAAAACGTCCGCTCTTGAAAGGGAATATCTTTATACAACAAAAGAAAGCGGGACAGAAACTTATGGTTATGATATGTTTTCAGGCGAGATAAAAGCAAGTTACGTAGTTTACAGCAATGTTTGCAGTCATCACAGCAGTTCTTATTCTTCCTGGGATCTTTCCGATAACAGAACAGAGTCTTTCTCTTATGCAAGGCAGGCGGACGGCAGTCTGCAAAAGACTCAGAGTACAGTAATTTACAGCCCGGCCCAATTATTTACATTTTATCATATGGATGTCGGTTGGGCTGGCAGTACTGCTTTCACTACTGATAAAACAATGCCTTTGAAAACAATTGAAACACTTATTGCAATGGGAGCGAGAACTGATGCTTTAACCGGTTATGTTACTGGATGGAAACCGTATTACAGGCTTCAGGGTTCTCCTGACGGCGGCGCAAATTATTATGATTATGTGTACAAAGGCACCGGCAACTTTGATGATCCTAACAGTTATGAACTTGCCACTACGGCCAATGGCTATAGCAGTAATGGAGGCACTCCAGGATATTATCTTAAGACTATAGGCGGCGTGCAGCATGATATAACAGCAGTGCTTCTTGCTCTTCCCTTGACGACTCAATCACAGGATTCAAGGAATTACAAAGAATTATATTCTTACGGTACAAGCAGTGCTGATGGTTTTATAAAGTATGGTAAACTTGTTATGACGAAAATGGCTCATATAGCTTTGCCTTTCACTGTTGCGGGCATCGCATACAGCGATACTTCAAAAGACAGGGTTGAAGTTTATACTTACGGCACAAACGTAAACATAGGGGGGACAGTTTATACATGGGACGGCAGTCTGCAAAAGACCAAAATTTCCATAGCTTATTTAACTTCAGGCTGGGCAAACAGTAATTTCCTTTATTATTATAATTCAAGCTATCAATATCCGACAATGTCCGGGATGACGGTTCAACGCTTGCTTGCTCAAGGAGCGAGAACGGAAAGAGATCCTGCTTGGGGAATGGATAGACTTTATGATTCTTACTCCTATTACGATTACGTATATAAAGGCTACGGTGATCTTGATGATCCTGACAGCTACGAAATTGCCACTCCGGATAATGGATATACCCAATCGCCTAATCCTGCTCTCGCGCGCTGGTACACAAAAAATATAAATGGAACTACGGTGAATTTCTGCGCAGTGCTTTTCTATGTTCCCGGCCCGCAGAATTTTATTTCATATTCGGGAAATATTATCCAAACGATTGCCTATCAGAAACATCTATCTAGCGGACAACTGGTTGAATATAAGAGGCAATTTTCCGGAATTATAGATCATTCTAAAGACAGGGTTGAAACCTATACCTACGCGACAAGCGGAACTGTTGACAAGAACGGCATTCCGATTTCTCGGTACGTCAGCCCGACACAAGGCACGTCTTTTTCTAACCTGACTGACTATCAACAATGGGTTGTTGGGAGTATGTGGTGGCATTGGATGACGACAGGCGTGCCTTTCGGCAATCCCAACTGGATTTCGTACTATCTTGGGGCAATAAATAGTTACCTTGGCTTAAGCGGGGGAGCAGCCTACACCGCGAGCAGCCCTTTTGACTCGGCATTGTTTAAAGTTTTTACAACTTCAGGGCTCTTTAAGCAGTTTAGCGGGAACACTAGTTACGGGAACATCAGTTGGGCGGAATACCATTGGGATAACAAGGAAGGATCTTTTCCGACTGCCGATTTTAACACTTTTATAAATAATTTGCCTTCTTGGGACGGAAGCCTTCAAAAGACTCAAGTTACGGTAGATGCCGGTTTTTCAAACAATTTGAATGGTTTCAGGTATGGAGCCATTGATGTTAATGGAGACGTGCCTGTAATCAATGCCACACTATCAGGGAGAGCAGTTCAAGGTTTAATTGAAATGGGTGTGGTAGTTCATCCTGCTGGCTACCTTGTTGATTCTAATGGGGTGCCTTACGTGTATAGCGGAAGCGGTTCTTATGAGGATCCGAATAATTATGTCCTTGCCACTGCAGCCAATGGTTATACAGTGTCTCCGGCCAATGCGGCTCTGTATTATATTAAAAATGGTAATACAACAATTCAATACGGCCGGGTATCTGTCGCTTATGCTTTTCCAACCGCACCTTTTATGAAATCAAATTATACTGAAACTTTTATTTTTTCACTTTCTTCCGGACGAATTATTAATAATTCTATGATTCACGCCGCGCTTATTGATCATTCCGATGACAGGACTGAAACTTACACATATGTTGTCCAGGCGGATAAAACTTTACAGAAAACCGGTATTAATGTTGCTTATTCTGTAACTACCGGAAAGAGCTATTCGGAAAGCTATACATACTGCACTGCGGCAGAGCTGTCAACATATCACGAGCTGGTTATGAGGTCAATGATCCATGCCGGCGCAGCTGGTTCCGATACAACTCAGGACAGGACTGAAAGCTATTATTACGGCACAAATGCAGCCGGGACAACTGCGGAAGGTGCCAGGCAGGCGGACGGCACTCTCCAAAAAACTAAAGTAGTAGTAACTTATTCCATTTCAAACGATACTTTTGGTTTCCGTTGGGGAACTGGGGCTACTCCACCGTGGATACCTGTAACAATGTCAATACAAGCTCGTCAAGCTTTTCTTGGAAAGGGTGCAACAACTGTTACCGAATCTGCTGGCGGATCACCCATATATAGAGTTGTTGATCCTAGCTATGGTAGTTATGTTTATAAAGGCAGTGGCGATTATGATGATCCTAACAGTTATGTTATTGCCTCGCAAAATGGTTATACATTTGATGGTTCCTATTATTGGGAAAAAGGAGGTAAGAAGTATAGCCCGATATATTTTAGTAGTCCTTTATCGCAGGATCCGAGAAATTTTATAGAAACTTACACTTACTGCAGTTTATCGGATCTTCAAAATGTCTATCACCAACTAGTTATGAAGACAATGACTCATTCAGGCTTGTCGTTTACCACTTCCGCCGGCACATTTTGGGATCAGGGGAACAACAGAGTTGAAACTTATTATTACGGTTCTCCCGCAACTGGTTCGGGAGAAGGCACCAGGCAGGCGGACGGAAGCCTGCAAAAAACCGGGACAACTTATGTCTTTTCCGTTTTAATAAATGGAGTAGTTGAAGGCAGCGCCAAAAGCTATAAAGAGACGTTTACGTATTGCGATTCGGCGCAGTACAAAACATACGGCCAGCTTGTAAAAATTTCAATGTCCCGCACCGGCCTAACGTTTGCTTTTGGCGGCACTAATTATATTGATTCTTCCGGGGACAGGACAGAAACCTATTATTACGGTACGGATGGAGTAGGCGGGCATAATGAAGGCAGGAGGCAGCCAGACGGCAGTCTCCAAATCACTAAGAAATTGGCAAGATATGCAATAAAAGTATATGACTCTGATGAAATATATTTTTGGGGATATTCATTTGGTGAGCTAATGCAAACACGGAAAACTTTTTATGCGCGTGCATACAATAGTGATAATTCGTATTCGGGAGCATACGGTTTCGATTCAAGAAATGAATATTATACTTATTCAAGACCGGCAGGTTTAGACGGCAGTTTACAGTTAACCTCAATGTCAGCGGTGTATATAACTGCAGGGCTTATTTCGGATATTGCTGCTGCTGATCAGAGCTCCAAAAATGTTAACGAGACAATATCGTATATTATGGTGCAGGGAACCGTAACAAAGTACCAGCTGACTTATACAGCCGGGACGGGTGGGGATGATTCAATTGCAAGAGAGGAAACTTATTACTACGGGGACACCGGCAGTGAAACAGGCGCTCAGAAAAGACGCGGTGACGGCAGTATACAGCCGACCAAAGAGGTTTGTAAGTATGGCAAATATATAAGCGGGACATGGACAAACACTAATTATTCTGATCTAAGCTATACAAAATTGTTTACATATGGATATGATCCGGTTGCGGGAGCGGTTGTCCCATTGAAAATGACATACACTGCTTATTACGGCACCGCAGATCAGTCTGGAAATAAATTTGAAACATATTATTACTCCAGGGGTAATCTCAATCTCAACAGTACTATTTACAATTGGGACGGGAGCATGGTTACTTACGAGACTGATGTCTATTTTACTGATTCCTACAATATGTCAAAAAGTTACGGGGAAAACCGCGCGTACACAATTGAAAAAGGCTTCTTTTGCGAAAAAGCTTACAGATACAGAGGATTTACAGATAGCGGTGTTGATTGGACCAATGTTGGAATGTCTGCAATAGCAATCAGGTACGACCATTCAGAGGACAGAATAGAAATTTATAATTACGCCTTTGTGAATGGAACTTTCCAAAGAATGCGAATAGATGCCGCCTATTCTGTTGACTGGGCGAAAAATTATTATGAAACATATTCTTATAGTTATCTATATGGTTCCGTATTAAGAACAGGGATGACTCATGTTTCTACCTATGATACTGAGTGGGACAGGTCTGAAACTTATACTTACGCAAGGTCGTTTACTGCCGGCGGTACCCTCTGGAAATGGGACGGCAATGTAAGAATAACTGAGGTTCTCGGAACTTACAGTAATACGGGGATCAGCGGACGTAACGGAAGAAGTTTCTCCCGTCAAATTGCTTACAAAGTATTCGGCAGCGAAGTTTTGCCGATTTATACCAAATACGGATTTTCAGTTCCCACGGTCCAGCCGGGCGAAGAACTGATTGACGGGCGGATGGAGTGGTATTGGTACGGACTGGCAGGCGGACAATGGCTTAGAACTAATATAAAGACATATCATACAACCACAAGGACTATTGCGGGACAGGAAACATGGTCTGCAAAAATGACTACTTATGCAACAGATACATATGCCAAGACCCCCCTTGACAACAGCTGGAAGCTCTATCAGGTATTATTTGTGACTTGTTTGCCCCAAGATTCAACTTCATCTAATGGAAACAATGCCAATTTTACACCTCCAACCACAGATTTCGACCTTTCCTATACTGATACTTTCGACTATATAGGGGCTTACAATGGTGGACACACGATACTGAATTATAAAAGAAACCGGCAGTGGTATAGCGGGACTGATGTTTATGTAGATAACCATAATTATACCGAATATTATTATTTTGATCAAGATTACATTCTGCCGCCAGCTTGGCTGAGTGATGCTGCTTATCATTGGTACCCTCTTCTTCCGGAAGACGGAACCTGGAAGCCGACAAGGACTTGGCTGGATTATTCTTCCGCTGTATATGGGGCTCTTACTCCTAACGCTAGTAATGATCCGCAAAATGCTCCGGAAAGAGAAACGGATATCTTTACCCACTATGGCGGAAGCGCGGCTGCTTACGGAGAAATAGTTGAAATGCAAAAAAGAGTAATCGCTTTCTGGATGCCGACATCAGCCTCTTATTTTCTTTCCGGAGTATATTTGGATTACAATTTTGAAAGCTACGTATATACAAGAATTTTTGGGGGATTAAGAATGAGGTCAGCACTGGGTTTTTCAGCGAATAGGTCAGCGAGCCAGGGAGAAGCAGGAGGGGGCAAACTGGATCAGAACAGGTTATGGATTATCCAATATTACGACGGTAGTTACCGGTCCGGAGATCCCGCAGAGTATGTTTATGAGGGCAAATATTATGGCTGGGCTACGGACGCTTATGGCCAAATTTATCAGACTTATTTATATCAAAGTTCCTACAATGCTAATTGTACTGTACAGAATGGCGATAAAAATACTACTACACCAACAAATAATATTAGCGATGATAACATGGCAAATTTGCGTCATAACAAATATAAGGATACTTACTCCTACATTACCGGCAACCCGAATAACAACTTTAATCCTTATGTAACTAAAACGGATCATCTTTTGGGAGGTAAAAACGAAACCGAGGGACTTAACGAAGTAAAACAATATTCAGTTAATAGTCTTATTGGCTGGAATATTAAACATAGTTACAGGGAAGATACTACCGGTCAATGGGGTTTTCTTGGAAATAGACTCTGGGTGGCATATCCCAACTCTGTTAATAGTTCTGCTTCCCCTGCCAGCGGGTGCAGATCAATAATTGTAAGACAAGATTATCCTGCTACTCGTCCTATCATGATTAATGGGGTCGGGTACTTGTTGACTTATTCTGGAATAAACAATAATTCAATATATACGATCATTAGAGATGGTCAGGCCTATCCAACGTATAAAGAAGTAAAAAAAGATGATGATAGTCTTAATTGGTTGTGGGTCATCATAATAATTTTTCCGCCTATAGGGATTCCTCTTGCGATGGGTATAGCGCCAGGCTGGGTTGATAGGCAGTTTGGTTTAATAGCAGAAAGCTGGCAGTTTGTTCTTGTTAGCGTGCTTGCGGCTGCAGGTTCCGGAGCCCTTATAGGTGGGGCGCTTGGCCTTCTAGCATGTAATCCTTTTACAGTGGCCGGCGGAGCTGTTGTGGGAGCTATTGTTGGGGCTCTGCTTGCTTTCGTCGTATGCTTAATAGTGCTTAATACTTCCGGGCCTATTATTTTGTTTCACACGGGAAGCGGTTATGTTTGGGATATGATCGTTTCAGCCTTAATAATTGGAGCTCTTATAGGAGCTATAGCCGGTGCTACAACCGGGATCGCCGCGATAGGATTTGCCGCAGCAGGAGGTGTTGCTGCCGCATCAGCAGGGGCTTGGGTTGTAATGATTTTGGGATTAGTCGGCGGGTTTGCCAGCGCTATTTCCATTCCATTACTTTTGCAGAAACTAGTTCAGGATATTCAAAAAGGAGATAATCTGGCTGCAGCCATAGATATCATATTATTAATCATAAGCATTGCTGCTATTGTTGCGAATGTTTTGTCAGTTGTAAGCGCGGCATCTGCGGCTGTATCCCTACCCGCGATGACGTTATACCTAGGGACTCAGGCCATTTCAATAACGGCGCCGCTGGCAGGCAGCGCTTTAGCGATATCTACATCAGTCCTAAATATTGCGAAACTGGCATTATTGTTCGGCGCTTTGGCTGTTCTCTCATACTTTGTTAATCTTTTAGTTTCAACTTTAACTTCTGGCAAATATTATGGTTCAGTTGCGGATTGGGCAATTGATTTTTATAATCAGATTAATTGGGGAGACGTATTAGTAATGTTTGTTATAGGAGCTATTATAGGAGCTGTTTATGGCGCGATATTTCCTACCGCAGCTGCTACCATGCTTAAGAACTTAAGTTGGCGAAATGTATTAAGTTGGCGGGGTCTTGGGCAAGCGCTTATAACGGCCCAGCAGATGGGATCATTTGGCGCTACTCCCATAGGCGCTATTTTGGGCTGGCTTGGTTCACATGGAATGAAACAATTAAAGCAGTGGCTTTATGAGGGCACAAAAAGTTGGAGCGGGGAATTTTTTGCCCCTACGCCAACTCCGGAAGAACCTATTCCTGTAGAGCTTTCTAATTTGGAGTATTTCCAAGAACAGCATGAATACCAAAGAATAGAAAGAGAAAAACAAATGAACCAGAGTTTATGGGAATACTTAGGGTCCGGACAATGGGCGTACGGGTACAGAACAGCGTTTTTATCGGCATTGTTTATGGCGCCGATTTTTGGTATGTTCCATGCGCCTCAATTTGGTGTTCAAAAAGTTGCTGAGATTTCTACTCAAGTGGTGTTAACAGCCGCGGAAAAGCTGACATTCGTGTTGCAGGTTATAAAATCACTTCTGAAACAAATGATCTGGTCTGGCGGAGGAAGATATTTTGTAATGCAGCAGTTATTAGCAATATTCGGCAAAATTCTTGATACAATATTAAAGCCATTTTTAACAAAAGAAAATATGGCTTGGTATATAGCGCTGAACGAAATTAATAAAACCGAAGAACAAAAACGGGAAATAGAAGCAACCTGGAGCACGGAAACCGCTTTTGTCGAAGGCGGGGAATACAGGGGGTTTTTTGAGAAAGCCTTGTCCGAAATGTCATTCCTTTTTGTTCAGATGATTGAGGCTTTAAAAAGTGAGCCGACCCTTGCTGCGAAATTAGCTAAATGGAAACTGAAAGCTGCTGAAGGAAAACCCGAACAGCTGGAAGTTGCCAAAAAGATATCGGAATCCATTGAAAAAGATATTAAGAAAATGCAGGAAAAATTAGTAGAAATACTTAAGAAAGATATACCTGAGCAAATGAGACAGGAACTGATAGCAAAAATAAGAGGGAAATATGGAAATCTTCAACAAGCGCAAAAATTACTGGGGTTTGCGTATGGTTCTGCGCTTAGAGTTTTGATGAATATGGGTATCGGGATAACGGGCTTGATGGTCGCGGGATCCAAGACGCTTGGAGAATTTGCCAAAAAACTTTCGGAATTGCTGACAAAACCCAATGAACTCGCTAAATTTAATCTTCAAAAATATGCTGAAGAATTGGCGACGTTCAGCAAAGCATTAAATGAATTATTGGAGCAAAATCCTAATCTGGGAAAATTCAATATAACCGAAGGATTTATCGAGGTTTTTACAAAACAGATAATCTCCAGTTCCCATACACCGTGGTTAATATATACTGAAGGAAAAATTGAAATACCTCTTGTGGCGAACCTGGAAAAGATAACGGAATCATTAAAGAAAATTGATACTGGTAAACTTCCCGGAGATTTACCTCTAACATTGGAAGCTTTAATTACAGCTCTGTCCATGCTTAGAGGAGATATTATCCAAGGGCAGATGTCAAATTGGGAAACTGCGGATCAAATAAAAGCAGCGGTTAAAATTTTAGAATCTTTTATGCAAGAGTATAGTATAACTGATTTGGGTTTTGAAGCAGAAAATATTCTAAGAATTAGTGCAGAAAAATTGTTTAAACTTGCAGGAGAGGTTGAAACCGGCAAAATAGGGATTCCGCTGGTCGGGGAATTAATTACCATAACCCTTTATAACGCAAAAGGAGAAGTGACAGGCGAAACTAAAATACTTATTACCGAAGAAGTAGCTTTAGAGATTGCTGGAGCGGAAAGTTTGAAAGCGGCAGAGTCTAAAATGCAGGCTGAAATAGTTGAAATAATAAAAGCAGCCGAAGAAAAAGGATTTTCAGCTGAACGAATTGAAAAAATAAAAGCAGCTCGCATGATAGATGCCTTAAAGAAATTTATTGAAACACTTCAGGGAAATGACGGATCCGATATTCTGGCCAGAGGAGCTGAAAAAGCGATAACCGAAATCGGGAAAAGATTTGAAAACTTCGGCCAAAATACTTTGGCCATGTATTTTAGCGCGGCCGCGGCACTTAAGAGAGATCTTAGCAAAGCTGTAAATACTGATGACATAATTAAAATCACTAGAAAGATTCAAGAATTGGCTGAAGCGACTGCTGGCGAAATTCAAGCACTGGTTGATATCTCAGGGTCAGAAACATTGGCGGAAAAACTAAAACCGGCAATTTCATTGCTTGAGGCCAATAGGGTTGTGCTAGAGCAAGAAGGAAAGTTATTGATTGAAATCAAAAAAGAGATGGGAGGCAAAGCTTTGGCGCTGGAAGTCTTTCAACAGCTTGCTGAAAGACTGGGGCTATATGTTGAGAAAGAAGTAAAAAGTGAAATAAATAAACAGCAGGAAATAATATCCAAATTGCTTGAAAAAGCGGGTTTTCTTAATTTGAAAAAGCTGGAATTGAAATTTAACAAAATTGAACGGGCAAAAGCCATGCTGGCAGAAGCTCAAGGGATTTTTGACGAAAAGAAAACCACTGAAGCTCAAAACCTGCTTGAAGCAGCTAAGGAAAATTTAGCTGAAGCCGAAAAAGGATTAACCCCTGAGCAGAAAAAAATGCTTAACGAATATAAAACCTCAAAGATGACCGCAGTTCTAAACTATCTCAGCGGGGACGCACAAGCGGTGTCTGAAGCCAGGGCGGCATATAATAAATTGGGTCAAACTCTGCCTATACAGTTTGCGGCAGAATCCAGATTAATGGAAATAGCGGATTCTATTACTTATCTTAAAGGCGGCTATGAAGCAGTCTTGGCTAATAATCCTAAACTTGCTTTACAGGCGGCCGAAAGCAACCTGAAGAATGCTTCCGGCGATGAGGAAATCGCGCTAGCCAAAGCCACGCTGGAACTTGTCAAGAATGTCAATGATATTTTTAATAAACGATTAAGAGCGGATCAAAAAACCTTAAACAGAGCCGCAAGAAACAGCCTGAAAATGTATTTAGAAGTTGTAAATAAAGGTATTGATATTCCGCTAGTGCTTAAACAAATGAAAGGAAATGGTGAAGTAATTTCAGATGTAAAATACGATACTGCAAAATCAGAACTTTATCTCTATTTCAAAGGCAAAGATGGCAATGACTATTTTTACACAATTGAAAAGCCCTTAATATCCGAACTCATCGCAAACGGTTTCAAGGTGAAAAATATTGAATTTGGAGAAAATTCTAAAGGCGAGCCGGTTTTTGATTATGAACTGACAATCAACGGGAAATCAGTTAAAATTACCGGTAACGGAATAGCTTCTCTTGAAAATATAAATAGAGTTTTAACTAAACGGCAGTTAAACAATTTAGTGGATAAATATTTGGAAAAATTCAAATTCGGAGCACTGTCTGAATCTGTTAAAGCGCTTTTACAGAAAAATCCAAGTTCTGTCTGGACAAAAAATCCTAATAGTTTAAAGTCTTTAGCTCAATCGGCGAGTGAAGTAAAAACATTTATAGAAGACAAGATGAAATCTCTTGCAGAAGTAAGAAAGAATGAAATTAAAAAAGGAACAGATGAGCAGCTGGCCAAAATGAAAGAAGCAAAAGGACTTATAATAGCACTTGAACAATGGAAAGACGAATTAACAACTGAGTCAAAAGAAGGAAATAAATATCATATAAGGGAACTTAAAGCCAAGATCAATGAGCTTGCATCTAATTTTATTGATGCAAGTAGAATTCATTTTCAAGAAGCTCTTGGCATGAAAGACATGAGCCCTGCTTTATATCAAATGGCAGTAAAAAGACTTAATACCCAAATTGCGATGAAAATAAAAAATACTGAACAAGAAGTGATTGATCTTAAGAAACTTGCAGAAAGTAAAAAGCCTGGTGGGCAGGCAGCAATTGCTTCAAAACCGATTGAAAGGATAATCGAGAGCCTTGAAAATGCCGCAAAAGCTAATAAGGATGGTGAGACTTTAGGCAAAATTCTAAAGGGATCTGCCGAATTGGACGAGTTTTTTAACGATCTGGCTATTCCGAAAGACTTTGATTTTAAGCAGATAATTGATAAATTGAAGAAAGTGGTGTCCGCCCTTCCCCAAATAGAAGTAAAATTTGAACAGGAAACTAAAGCCGTGATGGGCAAAGCTTACGCATTCATGGAAGGGCAGATGGAATCGATAAGAGACGTTTTACTTGGCAAGAAAATTTCCATATTCCTTCCGCCGGCGGCAGGTAAATCAGCTGTTATAGATTGCGTGGGATATGCAAGAGCTTTGGGAAACTCGTTAGCTAATATGGATATTTTTGTTAAAGACACGGGACAAATTACGAAATACATGGAGCAAGAATATAATGCGCGAATCTTAAAGGGAGAAGATGGCAAAACTGAACTTATCAAGATGGATGAAATTGTAAAAGCTGTAATGGATAATCCTACGGACGCAAATAATATAAAGCGTTTTGAAGCTGCAATGACAAACAAAAAGGCAATTCGTTTATGGACAGGCGAAACCTTCGGGCATCTTGGAACTAGGGCACAGTCTGATGCGGTAAAAGGAAATAACACGTTATCGGACATCTTAACAGCCTTTCAGTCTGATGAAACCCGTCTAACAATGACAGATGAAGTCCATGTATTCCTTGAAAATCAGACTTCATTTATTCTTAGTATGGAAGAAGCTATATCAATAGCTGATAAATTCAAATACTCGCTTAGTCCTTTGCAATTTAGAAGGGCATATGAAAAAGCTCTTTCGCTGGTTGAAGATTCGGTTGAAAATGGGCAATATAAGGCTGGGGATGAAAATAAGACAAAAGGAAAGGTCTGGCTTAATAGTGACGGCAGCGTTGGCATGCAAGAATCGGAAAAGAAAGCTCTAAAAGGTTTTAGAAGTGCTTTAAGAGGTATAAAAATTGAATATGTCACTTCTGCACTGCAGGCGATTTTGCAGAAACGACTTGCCGGCCAACCCCAGCATTTTGCTTTAACGAACGAAGACAAACTTGTACCTGTAGCTGCGGGAAATTTGGAACCGGACAGAGTTTTTCAGGATTATGCTTATGCTTATGCTGCGGCTCGTGAATGTTTCGGCGCTGAAACTAAAGGAGGCCACAAGAAGGCCATGAATGCCGTACAGGCAAGTAAAACCGACTTTGGTACCGCTGGCTCAAGACTATTTTATGGCGAGGGCCAGTATGTCGGTCTTTCAGGAAGCCTTGATCAGGTAAGAGAAATTGCCCAGTCGTTTGGCATGCAGGTAGTAAAATACGGAGCTGATAAAGAATATGACATAAGAGTAGGCATGAAGGATAGAAAATCGTTAATAAGCGAATACGGAGCACCAATGTCTCCAGTGGACCTTATAAAAATTGGAGAAGGCTTTTTTGGCGACATGGCAGATAAAATAGCAACAGACGCTTGGGAAGGTTTTGTTGAATTAAAGGATGGGAAACCTATATTTGAAAATGGAAAAATCAAATTAAAATCTAGCCAGCTGATTCTTTCTCATGATGAAAGTGTACAGGATGCCGTTATGAAAAAACTAGAAGCTAAACTAACGAAGGCGTATGAAGACGCCGGAATAAATAAAGAACAAATTAAACAGGAAATAACTAGATTGCTTTATAAAGTTGATACGAATACTTCCGGTGATGTAATCGATCAAATAATAGACAATAACAATAAGAGCGGAGTAAAAAGAATTATTATCGGAAAACCCGACCAGATGGGTATAGCATTGAACTACTCTGGAGACATGGATATTAACCTGGATGCCACGGGTGTTTCTGATTCAGCGATGAGACAAGCGTTGGGGAGAAGCTGCCGTCATGAAGGAGAAGTATCTTATCGCAGAGTTTATGCTAGAACAAGCGAAATTGCAGCTATTATGAAGGAAGCAAATACGAAAGGCATATCAGAACAGCTTCTTTCAAGGATGGTTTCCCAAATAGCAAGTATTGAAAAAAATGGCGGGGATGAATTTGAAATAGATTTCCAAATATCCAGATCATATCTAGGATTTAAGCAATCAGGAGCATCATTTATCTCAGGTATGACTGCTACTATAAGGGATTTATTCCTTGTCGGACGCTGGACAACGTTAGTTGAAAGATACGGAGGAATTGGCTCTGACATCGGCAAAAAAATCTATAAGGTTTTACAGGAAATATTGTTTAATGAACATAGAGGCAGTGAACCAACAACCGGTACGGGAGAGGTTGTAGATACCAGGAAACAGCTCGCGTTGGCATTAGAAGGATTAAAGGCGGAAAACTCCAGAGCCGCAGAATCATTATTTAAGAAACTGGGCAAAACTGGCGATGAACTTCTAGTCCGTAAAGAAGTTGAAGGATTTATAAAGGAATGGGCTGAAATAAAACCGACACCAGGTTTTATTTCACAAGAAAGAGCAATTACCAGATCTCAGACTTTACAGCAGGCAGTTGATATTATGTTTAGCTATGCAGACGATTTATTGCCGGGATTTGGCGACAAGGGAGTATTTAAGAAAGAAGTTGTTACGATTGTTCAGGCAGTAAACCAGCTTAAGACCGAAGCGCAAATAAAAGATTCTGCTTTAATAAGCAAATTTGAAAATACCCTAAAAACGAAATACCAGATTGGCGACGGCGTATTGAGGTATGACGGCCAGCAATATGCATATTATACTATTCAGCAGCTGAAAATGCAGGCGCAGCAGCAAGTACAGCCTGTCGATATACAGCATTATTATCGGAATCTGCAAGGATTTTTCCAGACAATGCAAAATAGCGGGGCGCCGATTTCATACGCCGGTTATGATCCGAATAAATTGACCATGAACCTCGTTCCTTTGAAAGCAGAAGATTTTGAATCAAAGAAGAGATTCGAAAGAGCATCTATGGTATCAGATTTTGCCGCGCGAAATGGGTTGGATCTTGGTGCAATTCAGGAAACAGCTCAAATATTGAATGATGTTTTGCCTGCGGGAACTGTATTAAATTACAGCGAGGTAAGAGCAATTACTAACGCTTCCCATGTGGTTGGTATGGAAGAATTTGCAAAGGAGAAAAAGATTTCTCTTAGCAGTGCTTCAAAACTTGCAGCCGAGCGTTTGATAGTTGAAAAATTGGATCAAAGAGCGTTGGCAGTCGGATTGACATATGATGAAAAGAATTTAAAAAAAGAGATTCTTTCAGCCTTAAAACCATATGACAAAATGGAACAATTCCTCAAAATAGTCTTAGCCCAGTCTCCTAAAGCGCGTGATTCAAAAATAGTTTCATTCTTTAGCATGGTAAGAGATATGGCTAAACAGAGGATGTTTACTTTTTCAATGGGTGTTGCTATGGGCAAACCTTTACAAGATCCTAACAAGATAAGTTACAGCGGTTTATATAAAGCGGCGGTGAAGACATTGGATAAACAGATGCAAACTGATGCAATTGCGGTAGAAAGACGAGTTAACACATTAGCCGCTTTGCGTTCTACCGAATTCAGCCCTGAACAAGTAGCTTCCAGCATAAGACAATTAGAATCAAACGGTGTCGATAAAGGAACAATCAATCGCCTGCATTTAGGTGAAATAATGTCTTTAAGCAAAGGTGACGACTTAACAAAACAGACAATATTGGCAAAAGCTGCTACTGGAAGGATTGGGATATTCCGTGGTGGTGCGACAAAGACGATTCTGAAAGGACTATTATATGCCGGTATGGGAATTGGCATGGCAGCAGCTACAGTGTTTTCTCTCGGAGCTGCTGCTCCATTATTATCTTTCATTCCTGCAGCGCTTATGCCTCTAATTCAGGGTATTGGCGGTGTTGCTATGGGTGTTGTGGGAGCAGTTACTACGGGAGCTATGATTGTTCAAAAAGCTTCAGGCGGAATTAACAAACTAGGTGATAAAGTTGCGATACAAACGGGTATACTGGCTCCACGTAATGAGGGTTTATATAGGTCTTCAATGGCGCTTATAAACTACATTAACATTCAGCAAAAAGAAAAAGTTAAAGCAAATGCTGCTGAAGATATAACGGATTGGAAAAAGAAGGCAATAGAAGAGCGTGTCAAACAGGCAATCGCCGAGAAGAAATATCCAAATAAGACAGAGGCTCAAATAAGAAGTGATATTACTGCGAAGGTAAATAAGGAAGCCGAAGTAAGAATATTCAAATTTAATGTTATGAGGCAGGCGGGAAGGAATACTCCTGCCTATAAACTTACTTTAGGCGATATAAATGAAGTCGGAAAGGGAATGAAAATAGATATCACTGCTCCTGTGTCTCCGGTTTTCGGGCAGTTTTATCGTCAAGCATCTGATAGACTAATGCGTGCTGCAGGAATGTCAAATGAAGCAATATCGCAATACCGCGCATTAAGGCAGATTCATGGCGAAGCTATTGATAAATACGCAGTTTCACAATTTGGTGTGAATAAATCAGTAAATCCGACGATAGATGCGATCATGGATAAAGCAACAACTGAAGCGGACTTGTCCGATCGAGCAAAAACTTTTATTCAGAAGAAGGTGGATGAACAAATTCAAAAAATGGGACAACAGTTTCTGGATACGGCTACACAGGTTCCTGGTATGCTTGATCAATTTAAACAGGGCATTTATTTACAGTGGGCAAATAATTTTATAAGGACAAAAGAAGAAACAAATATCGTGACTGCTTATAATGATATAGTAAAACAACGAGGTGCATTATTTGCAGACGGTTTATTCAGGAATACTCTTTTAGAGAATAATACTAAGACAATAGAGGACTTAAATGATCTTTTTGTTGGACCTCAACGAAACGCTCAAGATATTGCAGCAGTGGTATCGGCACAGCAGCTGCCAAAGTTTAAGCCTGAAACATTGCGGAAGTTGCAATATGATATGCCTGAGATCGCCGCTGTTTTACAACAGCCGTTAGTTCCAATTCCCGGAGCACAAGGTTTACACGCAAGGGTATACGAGTCCCAGTCTGGCGACTATGTGGTGAAAGTAGTGGAACCTGGTCAAGAAAGAGATGTAGAAGTACAAGCTGGACTTGTGGCGCAACACAACATGATGATGGGTAAACCTGATTCTAAAGAGCTTGTTGCCGAGTTTAATACTTTTACTGAAGACGGCATATTATTCGTAGTTCAGAAGAAAGCGATACCTTTAGATAAAGCAATGAGCTCGCTTGATTTGAGCAATCCTGTGGGTATGGCAAAAGCTAAAGAATATATGCTTTCTTTAGCAAAACTTTTTGATAATTTAAGAATAGAAGGTTTTACGTTAGAAGCGACGGCGATGGATAATATATTAACCAACGTGGGTATCACTAAAGACGGGAAAGTGGTTGTATTGGATTTTGCTAACTTAACTGGACATAAAGGGATAAAATCTATTGAGCAAACACTTGTTAGTAAATTTAAAGCGATAGACGTATTAAAAATTGATGATACGGCAAAAACAGCTTATAAACGGATGGCAATAAGCGGACAAGCAGAAGTTTACAGAGAATCTCTTAACGCTTTATTTGGCGAAGGGACAGCGGAAGTAATGCTTAAAGGTCTAAAGAGAAGCACTGATCCGATTTCATTCGCTAAAAACCTTTCATTAATAGGGGCGAATGTTGTCGAAGAGATGAGAATTCAAGTTAAAACTATAAACAAGTTCTTCTTGACCGAAAAGATATTCAGCATGATGCAGCCTTCGGAGATAGCGCCCGCGATAAGAGCATTGTTAAGAATAGCGCATACACCAGAAGAGGTGTATGGAATGCTTGAACTTTCTGACGGCACAAAGAACATAGATAAGATCAATCTGCAATATATCAAGGTCATGAATAAAATTCGCCAGAAAGCAATAGATGAGAAATTCAGTGATGAGCTAGAGAATTTTGGTTATGCGACAAGGACAGTAGCAAAAGACATATTGCTGGCGATAGCAGAAGCTACGCCGGAGGTCGGGGCAGAAATAAGAGGGATACTTGAGAAAAAATCAATAATGGATGTGGATGTTGCTAAATTGGAAACCATGATTAAGGTTCGTCAGCTGAAGGTATATGAAGCATTCATAGGATGGGTATCTGAGCAGTTAAAGACAGAAAAAGGCATACAGGCTTTGCATATGGAATCCATATTGGTTACTAAAGAAGACATAGAAGAATTAAGGACAGCGGTATCAAAGAAGATAGGATTATTGGAAGGTTTTGTGCGGTTATTTAGTGCAGCTCCGAAGACTTTGGAAGAACAGATCCAAGATGTATTGGGTGATGACAATATAATTCCGAAAGGAGGACTAAAGAGAGACTTGGTAGATCCGATAAGCGCGAGAGCGATAATGGAAGCAGCATAATAACCATTACCACCTACGCGGTGGTAACGGTCCCGTACCGCCCTAGAGGCGAGCTCTAAAAATAAGGCTTGATTTTGTCAAGCCTTATTTTCTTTTATCCGAAGGAAAATCCATTTTTCTGAAGTCATCCTGAATTTACTTGCCCCGCTGACTTGGTTTCACCTGTCCCTGCGCTTAGTTTCCATAGGAAACTGCATTGGAAAGAAACCATGCGGGGGTTCAGGATCTATTCTTTCCAAAACAGACCCTGAAACTAGTTCAGGGTGATAATTCTAAAGTATGGTTTCGTATTTGGGGACACAATACTTAATTATCAAATAAGCTAATCAAAAACTTGAATTAAGTATTGTGTCCCCAAATGCTTAAGGTTG
>JAPLKN010000119.1 GCA_026388075.1 Elusimicrobiota bacterium | reverse complement strand
CCCTCCTCGTCCCACGGAATCACCAAGCTTGTATTCTCCGTCCATATTATCAATTTCGCCTGGATAAATTTCGCCTAAATACCCGATAATATGAGATGTTGCCTCGGGGTAAATGCTTTCCCGTTTTGGTTCTTCAAGCACCGATATTGAAGGAATAGAAAGACGTTTTTCCTGAATTTTAAAAAGTTCTTTCCTTGTCAGGTTATCAACAAGCTTAACTACTTGAAAACCGCTCCCCATGTCAACCTTTATCTTTTTATTTATGATTTTTTCCAGCTGTGAAATAATTTCCGAGGCAGGAACATTGGTTCGGGTGAAAGGATAAAACAAAACAACAAAAGTGGTTCTATTTTTTACGATTATGTCGCCTTTTGAGTCATATATTTCGCCGCGAGGCGCTCTTTCAATTACAATATTTGTATGCTGCTGGTCAGATAAACTTTTAAAATAGTTTCCTTTTATAACTTGGAGATAAAAAAGCCGTGCTGACAAAATAGCAAATAGCACTAAAAAACACAAAAAAACAATTCTATATTTCTCTAAAAAATCTTCGTAATTAAGCCTGTCTCCCCGCTGCCATACCATAATTTAACCTATATTCATCCGCTATTTTAGGAAAAAGAATCAAATGTTTCTTTATTGACAAAATAATATCCGATAAATTTCGCTATGCCAAAAATAATCGGAGCCAGAAGCATGTTATAGAAAATTTGAAATATAACTATATAATCAGATCTGATGCCCGGAGCATTTTCACCAAAAATCATACGTGTTATGTCAATTCCCAGCCAAAAAAAGACAGAAGCAAAGCCTGCTATAATAACCTGAGTTGCAATTTTTGATTCATCCCACTTGCGGGCAAGTTTTCCTGAAAGATATCCTACAACGGTACATAAAAACGCATGGCTGCCGAACAAATCCACAGACAACACATCCCATGTTAGTCCCAGGGAAAAGCCCAACAGCTGTCCTGCTGTTGAACCTCTGGTCAATCCGATAAACAACAGTATTAAAAGAATAATATTAGGGAACAAACCGAAAATAACAAAATATTTTGCCCAGCTAAACTGAACTACTGTAGCAAATATGTAGATGAACAAATAAATAATAAAATTTCTCATTGGGCGTTTTTCTCTTTCTGCCGCGAGATAAGAACCGCAACCATTTTTAAAGAATTTGAAATAAATGCCGGTTTTACCGTTCCTTCTTTTAGAGTGCTGGTTTTTACAGGAGCAAATATTTCCTTTACGTAACCTACCGTTATCCCTGCGGGAAAAACCTGGCTGATAGGGCTTGTAACTACTTCATCCCCGGGTTTTAGGAAACTTTCAGGCAAAAGATAATTAAGCCGCAATATATTATTATTCTTGCCATCTATAAGCCCGTCTTCCTTCGTATCTTTTATTTCAACGGGCAACGAACAAAGAACATTAGTAATAAGAATTATTTTTGCGGACCTACTATAAACTTCCCATACTCTCCCAAGCGCAACTAATCTTTCCTCGGCCCATGCTAAAACCGGCGCATCGGAATATAAACCATCCTCATACCCCTTGTCAATGCTTATCCACTCAAACCAGCTCAAGGATTCGCGTTCAATCACCCGCGCAATTATAGGTTTATATTTTATAGGAAAATCTAGATTCAATATTTTTTTAAGTCTTTCATTTTCTCCCGAAATATTTAAAAAATCTTTTTCAAGATAGGTATATTTTTCAATTTCTTTTCTTAAGACAGCGTTTTCCTGATGAACATTAACTATTTCGCTGATATTTTTTAATATGTTGCCGCTTGATTCAACCACTTTTTCGGCAACTGACGGGCTTGGATTAAAAATATAATAGAGAAAATATTTTAATGTTTTTACGTAGACATTAAGGTGTGAAGTAAGGAAAAACAGATTTATTGTTATAAGCAGGATAAAAATAAGGTTGGAACGGCGAGAGGGAAGATATTCTTCTTGCATTTTTTTATGGGAATTGTCCGCCCCGGCGGATCCCCGCCCTGGGCGGGGAAACCCTTCCAGATGGGCGCCGGCCGGCAGTTTAATCAATTAGCTTTTTGCGGGATGTACGAAGATGATCAAGTTCTTCCAAATACTTTCCCGCACCCCTAACCACGCACGTTAAAGGATCTTCAGCAAGATTCGCGGGTAATTCAGTTTCTTGCGTAATAAGTTCAGGAAAACCCCTTAACAAGGACCCCCCCCCGGCTAAGACTATTCCCCTGTCAACTAAATCGGCGGATAATTCCGCCGGAGTTTCTTCTAGGGCATTGCGTATTACTTCTATTATTGCTCTCATTGGTTCGGCAAGAGCCGCTCTGACTTCTTCCGAAGTTATACTCACTGTTTTTGGAAGCCCGGTAACCTGGTCGCGCCCTTTAACTTCCATGCTTGTTTCTTCGGGCAAAGGAAAAACCGAGCCGATTCGTATTTTAACTTCTTCTGCAGTATTTTCCCCGATTAAAAGATTATATTTTCTTCTAAAATAAAGTACTACGGCCTCGTCCATTTCATCGCCTGCGACATCAATGGATTTTGAAACCACCATCCCGCCCATAGACGTAACCGCCACTTCCGTGGTTCCACCGCCAACGTCCACAATCATATTTCCTTCCGGTTCCTGAATCGGAATATTTGCCCCGATCGCTGCTGCCATCGGTTCTTCAATAAGATGAACTTCCCGGGCACCGGCCTGTTCTGCCGATTCCCTTACAGCTCTTCTTTCAACTTCCGTTATCCCGGAAGGAACGCCTATCACAATTCTTGGATGAAGAAGGCTTCTTCTGTTATGAACCTTTTTGATAAAGTAACGGATCATTCTTTCCGTTACTTCAAAATCAGCAATTACTCCATTTCTTAAAGGTCTTACAGCAATTATATTGGCCGGTGTTTTGCCAATCATTCTTTTAGCTTCCGTACCGATAGCTAGAACCCGCCTGCTTCCCTTTTCAATTGCTACGACCGAAGGTTCTCTTAAGACAATGCCCTGGCCTTTAACATAAACAAGGACTGACGCTGTTCCCAGGTCAATTCCCATATCATTTGAAAAAAGGCTGAAAAGATAGTTAAACATTTTTTCCTATTCCAATACTAACTCATTAACTTTACTATAGCCATCTCTGCGCGGTCACCAGCTCTTGTTCCGATTTTATATATTCTAGCATATCCCCCTGGCCTTTTTGAATATCTGGGAACGAGAACTTCGCTTATTTTCTTTCTTACTTCCTCATTTTTAATCTCTGCAGCGAGCTTCTTCTTAGCATTTAAGTCGTTCGGCCTTGCGTATGAGATTAAACGATCGGAATATCTGATCAATTCTTTTGCTTTCGGCAAGGTGGTCTTTATTTTTTCATAGAGAAAAAGAGAAGTAGCAAGGTTTCTTAAAACAGCTTTTCTATGCGCCGATGTCCGTCCAAGTTTTCTATGATTATAATTCTTGATCATTTCTTTCTCCGGTCATTCCCAATGACAGCCCCATCTCTTTTAATTTGTCTTTAATTTCATCCAACGATTTTTTCCCGAAATTCTTAAACGTCATAATTTCTTCTTCCGTTTTAGTAACTAACTCTCCGACAGTTTTTAAACCTGACCCAATAAGGCAATTTGAAGAACGCACGGAAAGATCCATAATGCCCAAAGGCTGGGAAAATAATGCTTTCATTTTTTCCTGTTCAGGATCAAGTTTTACGGCCACTTCTTCTTCCTCAGGGCCAGCAAAAATACTTACGGAATTTCTAAGAATTTTTGATGCATAGGCGAGGGCATCCTGAGGCACGACGGATCCGTCCGTCCATATTTCAATTATTAGTTTATCGTAATCAGTTATTTGTTCCACTCTGGTATTTTCAACTTCATAATTTACTTTCCATATCGGCGAAAAAAGCGTATCTAAGAGTATAGTGTTTGCAGATCCTTTCCCTGACTTATTCTCATCCGCTAGAACGTATCCTTTTCCACGGGTCACTTCCATTTCCATCTCAAGAGATGTTCCGTAATCAAGATTAGCAATGATCTGATCGGGATTAAGGATTTCTATATTAGCATTAGGTTCAATATTTTTCGCTGTTACAGGCCCTTCTTTTTTTACTTTAAGATAAATTGTTTCTTTGTCTCCGGAAAACATTTTTAACCTTATTTTTTTAAGATTCAGTATAATGGTCGCAACATCTTCCTTCACTCCTTTTAATACGGCAAACTCATGGAGCGCCCCTTTGATTCGTACTGAAGAAATTGCAGACCCCTCAATACTTGAAAGAAGAATTCTGGTAAGAGCGCTTCCTATTGTGTGGCCATAACCCCGTTCAAAGGGTTCTGCCGTAAACCTTGCATAGGTAGGCATGGATGTTTTTTCATCAACGGTAATCCTGCGTAACTTTTCTAACTCTGGTGTTTTCATTCTAAAACCTCACATTATTAGCGTCTAGCGTACAGCGTATAGCGTATAGAATAAACAAAAACATCGGCACCTGCATTTTATTAGTATTTGTCTTCGCCTTTCCTATACGCTCCACGCTATCCGCTATCCGCTATTATTATTTTGAATATAATTCAACGATCAATTGGCTATCTATCGGGTGAGAAAACTCGTCAATTCCAGGTAAATTCAAAATTGAACCTGTAATCTTTTCTTTATCAAACGAAAGCCAGGAAGGAAATCTTTCGCTGCGCTCAAGCGCTTTCTTGATAAAAACATTTTCCCTCAACTTTTCGTCCAAAGATATCTTATCGCCAACTTTTACTTGATAACCAGGAAGGTTTATTCTTCTATTATTTATCAATATTTGTCCGTGGCCAACCAGCTGCCTGGACAATTTTCTTGAAAGCGCGATCCCCAGCCTGTATACTATATTATCAAGCCTTAGTTCCAAAAGTTTCAGAAGATTTTCTCCTGTCAAACCTTTCATCCGTTCTGCGCGATGGAAATAGTGGCGAAATTGTTCTTCCGTCAATCCGTATATTCGCCGGGCTTTTTGCTTCTCTCTTAAATGGTGCGCATAATTTGATTCTTTTACTCTTCGAGCGCCATGCTGGCCCGGAGCATTTTTCCCCCGCTTTCTATCAAGGGTGCATTTTGTTAAGCAACGTTCCCCTTTTAGGAAAAGTTTTTCGCCTTCCCTTCGGCAATTTTTACATACTGAACCTAAATACCTTGACATCTATTTCCTCCTAACTATGTTCACGGGTTCACGAGTTTACGTGTTCACGGATTTTCACATTCTTTAAAGTCTTTTCCTTTAACTCGTGAACTTATGAACTAGTGAACTCTTGAACGCCGTTAGTATTTTATACGCGTCGTGCTTTCGGCGGCCGGCACCCATCGTGCGGCACCGGTGTTATATCTTTGATGCTTGTAATAACAAGTCCTGCTGCCTGAAGACCGCGGATTGCGGTTTCTCTGCCGGGTCCGGGTCCGTTAACCAATACGGTTACCTGTTTTACGCCGCCATCAAGCGCTTTTCTTGCTGCATTTGAAGCGGTCAATTGAGCCGCAAACGGAGTCCCTTTCTTTGTGCCTTTAAATCCGCTTGAACCGGCGGTCGCCCAAACAAGGGTAGAACCTTTTTCATCCGTAATTGTTACAATTGTATTATTGAATGAAGATTGTATATAGGCTTTTGCCACCCCCCCGCCAAACCTTATCTTTCTTTTATGAGCAACAGGCGCCTTTTTTTCTTCCGTCATGAAAATTATTCCTCCGTGAAATTTTTATCTGAAATTTATTCTTTTGCCGCTTCTTTAATTCCTTTTTTTTCTGCAGTTTTACGCCCTGAACCAACGGTTTTACGTTTTCCTCGCCGCGTGCGGGCATTTGTTTTGGTTCTTTGACCGCGTACCGGAAGATTTCTGCGATGCCTAAATCCTCTGTACGAGCCAATATCAATTAAGCGCCGTATATTTGATTGAACTTCTCGTCTTAAATCTCCCTCAACTTTATAGCTTTTTGAAATAATGGAGCTGATCTTGTTCACTTCTTCTTCAGTGAGATCCTTTACTCTCTTTGCGGGATCTACTTCTGCCTCTTTTAAAACAACAGCACTCAGAAAAGGGCCTATCCCGTAAACATATCTTAACGCTATATCCACTCTTTTTGCTTTAGGTAAATCAATTCCTGCTACACGTGCCATATCTTAAAACCTCCGATTTTAGCGTAGAGCGTAGAGCGTTTAGCGTATAGAAAATCAAAGAAAATTCAATATTTACTAACTATCCGCTATACGCTATGTGCTATCCGCTATTCTAGCCTTGGCGCTGTTTGTGCCTGGGATCAGAACAAGTTACCCTTACTACGCCTTTTCTTTTTATAACTCTGCATTTCTGACAAATTGGTTTTACCGATGCTCTTACTTTCATTTCATCCTCGCTTCGCTCGGAATCTCAAATCTCAAATTTCAAATTGGTCCTATTTTTCCCTATAGATTATTCTTCCTCGTGTTAAATCATACGGGGACAACTCAACTCTAACTTTATCCCCAGCCAAAATTTTTATATAGTTCATCCTCATTTTTCCGCATATATGAGCTAAAACAACGTGACCATTTTCAAGCTTAACTTTAAACATTGCATTAGGTAACGCTTCCAGTATTTTTCCTTCAACAAGTATCTTTTCTTCTTTTGTCATTTGTCCTCACTTCGTTCGGCCCGCCGCGGCGGGCAAATCTCAAATTTGAGATCACAGACTCGTCAGTATTTCTGCGCCTTTTTCGGTAAGAGCAACCATATGCTCAAAATGAGCGCACAGTTTTCCGTCTTCCGTAACTACGGTCCAGCCGTCATCCAATGTTTTTACCTGCCAGTCGCCGGCGCTTACCATGGGTTCAATCGCTATAACTAAACCTTTATTAAATCGTGGGCCGCTGCTTGGTTTCCCGAAATTCGGCACTGACGGTTCTTCATGCAGTTTTCGCCCGATTCCGTGTCCAACATAATCCCTTATAACTGAGAACCCGGAGTTTTCTACAAAGTTTTGAACAGCCCAGGAAAGATCTCCCAACCTTTTTCCTTCCTTAACTTGTTCTATGGCTTTATTCAGCGATTCTTTCGTCACATCCAAAAGCTTTTGAGCATCCTGCGATATTTTTCCCACCGGAAAAGTTGCCGCCATATCGCCGTAAAAACCTTCATAAATGATGCCCAGATCAATGCTTACGATATCGCCTTCTTTAAGAATCCTTTTTTTGCTCGGAATACCGTGCACTAACTCGTCATTTATTGAAATGCAGGTCACGGCTGGAAAACCTCGGTATCCGAGAAAAGCCGGTTTTAGTCCCAAAGAACGTATTTCTTTTTCTGCTAAATCATCTAAATATTTTGTAGTTATTTCAGACTGAACGGCCTTGCCTATAACATCCAGAACTTGCGCTACGAACTGCCCTGCTTTGCGCAAAATTTTTATCTCACTGCTGCTTTTTAATTCAATGACCTGCTTTTTATTGGAAACGTCTTCAGAATTTTTATTATCTGATGAAATCACAAATTCTTTTAAAAACCTCTTCTACTGTGCCTGAGCCATCTGCCTCAAACAACACGCATGTCTTTTTGTAATAAGAAATTAAAGGAGTTGTCTGGTCATTATAAACTTTCAAACGCTGCTTAATAGTCTCGGGATTATCATCCGAGCGCTGAATGACTTTGCCGAAACACTTGTCGCATACCCCGTCTACTTTCGGCTTTTGAGTCAATATATTATAAGGCGCCCCGCATACACGACAGACTCTTCTTGAAGAAAGTCTTTTGATTACTTCTTCATCACTTAAAGATAAAGAAATAACATGATCAATTTTTGTCTTTTTTTCTAATAGAATTTTATCAAGATTTTGCGCCTGAACTACAGTCCTTGGAAAACCGTCAAGCAAAAAACCTTTTGCGCAATCTTCTTTTAAAAATCTATTCTTTACAATTTCAATGACCAGCTCATCTGGGACAAGCGCCCCCTTTGACATAAAACCCTGTAACTTTGTACCGAGCTCCGAACCGCTGGCTGCTGTTTCGCGGAACATATCCCCCGTGGAAATATGGGGTATTTTATATTTTGAAGCTATTAGTTTAGCCTGGGTTCCTTTTCCTGCCCCCGGCGGCCCTAACAAAATAATGTTCATGAGTTTACGTGTTCACGTGTTCAAGAATATTTCTAAGGTTTTTACCTCGTCAACTCGTGAACTCGTGGACGCCTTTATTTTATATTAAACCATCGCCCTTTTATGCGCCCGTCTTTTACAAAACCTTCGTAGTGCCGCATAATAAGATGCGATTCAATTTGTCCGATTGTATCCAAAGCAACACCCACGACGATTAGAAGCGATGTTCCTCCGAATAAAAACGGCGCGTTGAGAAGGCTTCTTAAATAATCCGGAAGAACCGCAATGGCCGCTACGAATAATGCCCCGCCAAGTGTTATTCTTTCAAGAATTTTCTGTATATACTGCGATGTGGAGTCGCCAGGCCTTATGCCCGGAATAAAACCTCCGGATTTCTTCATATTTTCAGCCAAGTCTTTAGGGCTGAAAGCAATGGAATTATAAAAATAGCAGAAAAATATAACCAATGAAGCGTATATTAAATTATACAAGGTTGAACCGTAATTAAACCAGCTATTTATGGTTTTCGCCCATGCCGAAGTAGGGAAAAACTGCGCAACCGTAAGCGGTGCCGAAAGAATGGAAACTGCAAAGATGACGGCAATAACTCCCGACTGGTCAACTTTTATCGGAAGAAATGTGGTTGATCCTCCGTACATTTTTCTTCCTACCATACGCTTGGCATATTGTACGGGAATTTTTCTCTGAGCTGTTTCAACCCATACTACTGCTGTTGTTACCGCAATTACAAGACCGACTAATAAAATTGCGGTTAAAATAGACATTTCTTCAAGCCTGACCAAGCGGATTAAATTCTTGGTTGCAGCCGGAAATCGGTCAACTATGCCTGCAAAAATAACTAAAGAAATACCGTTGCCGACGCCTCGTTCAGTTATTTGTTCTCCCATCCACATTATGAAAACTGTGCCTGTTACCAGAGTCAAGACCGTTATAAAAATCCACATTGTAGTGGGATTGTCAACAATAGGCAGCCCTGAAGGAGTGGGCATTTTGCTTATTGCCATTGTAAGCCCGAAAGACTGTATCGCTCCAAGAATCAAAGTTCCGTAACGGGTTATCTGGCTTAATTTTCTTTTGCCGAGTTCCCCTTCCTTTGCCAGGCGGTCAAGATAAGGAATAACGTGAGCGCCTTGCATAAGACTCATAATAATTGATGAGTTTATGTAGGGCATTATTCCCATTGCAAAAATGGACATCCTGTTTAACGCGCCGCCTGAAAACATATCCATAAATCCAAGGAGAGAATTTGCATGCGCGTCAAATAAAGATTTTAAAGCCGCCGCGTTTACTCCTGGTATAGGAATCGCTGCTCCGAGCCTGTATGCAGCAATTATTGCAAGTGTAAAAAGAACTCTTCTTTTAAGCTCGGGAACTTTGAATATGTCTGTAAATGTTTTTATCATGTTTTTTCAGTTTTCGGGAACGGTATCTTTTTCTCTTTTTTAGCTTTCGCCAGTGTCTGACTGACGGTTACCACTTGTATAGTTTCTGCTGAACCGCCAGATTTTTTGATTTTGTCTATCGCTGATTTTGAAAACGCGCTCGCTTTAATATTCAGCGCTTTGTTTATTTCTCCATCGCCAAGAATTTTTACAAGAGAGCCTTTTTTGATTAAACCCTTTTCTATCATTTTCTCTACTGTGATTTCGTCACCGGAATTAAAAACATCGTTTATCCTGCCGATATTTACGATTTCATATTCTTTTCGGAACCTATTAGTAAAACCCCGTTTCGGTATGCGCCTTAAAAGAGGCATCTGGCCGCCTTCAAAACCTACCATTTTGCCGTCGCCAGAACGAGCCTTTTGCCCTTTTCTTCCGCGAGTTGACGATCCCCCGTGCCCCGAACCTTCCCCGCGGCCTATAATTTTTCTTCTGTGTTTTGAACCCTGTGCCGGTTTTAAATTTTGGAGTCCTATCATATCTGCGAAACCTCTTTATCTCTAAGTTTTGCAACATCTTCTATTGTGCGAAGATTTTTTAACCCATCCAACGTTGCATAAACCACATTAAAAGGATTTGACGAACGAAGGGATTTAGTAAGAATATCTTTTACGCCTACGGCTTCAAGCACAGCTCTTACAGCTCCGCCAGCAATAACTCCCGTCCCAGGAGCCGCCGGTTTTAATAAAACCCTGCCAGAACCGGACTCGCCTATAATTTCATGAGGAATTGTATTTCCCTTAAGACGAATTGAAATCATATTTTTAGAAGCCCTGGAGCTTCCTTTTTTTATAGCTCCCTGAACTTCGTTTGCCTTTCCCAAACCGCATCCGACTTTGCCTGCACCGTCACCAACAACAACTAAGGCATTAAATGAAAATCTTTTTCCGCCTTTTACAACTTTTGCCACCCTGTTGACGGCAACGACGGTTTCTTTGTAAGAACTTTCTTGCTGTGATTTAATTTCTTCTGCCAAAACAACCTCCCTAATACTGCAGTATAAGTCAGGTTAAGGCTGAGGTTAAAAACAACTTCGGACTTTCTTAACCTAAACCTGTTTCATTCTCAACCTGTCTGTCTAGAACTCAAGGCCGCCCTCTCTGGCCGCATCAGCCAGCGCTTTTATTCTCCCCATATATGCAAACCCTCGGCGGTCAAAAACTACTTTTTTTATTCCCTTGTCTTGCGCAAGTTTTGCAATTGCCAGCCCTACGGCTTTCGCAGCCGGGATCGTGTCAGTTACTTTAAGTTTTGATTTAAGTTCGGGTGAAAGCGTGGAAACAAAGGCAAGAGTATGGCCTTTTTCATCGTCAATAAGCTGGGCGTAAATATGTTTATGGCCGCGGTACACGCTTAACCTGGGACGTTCCTTTGTTCCTGAAATTTTTTTTCTAACTCTTTCCTTGCGAAAATTAAACCGTATTTTTGCTTTTTTCATTAACTATCCTCGTTAAGATTATTTCTTAGCCCCGCCGCCACTACTGCCGACTGCAGCGGCAGCACCAACAGCCGCAGTTTTTCCAGCTTTTTTAATTATATGTTCACCGGCATATCTTATGCCTGTGCCTTTATACGGTTCGGGTTTTCTTATGTCTCTCAATGATGCGGCAAATTCACCAACCAAAGCCTTGTCAATTCCAGAAACTGATACGAGAGTATTTTTCTCAACCGCTATCTTTATTCCTTCCGGTATGGGCACAGTAACCGGATGAGAAAATCCCAATGTCATGGTGATATTGTTGCCTTCAACCGCAGCTTTAAAACCAAGACCGTGAATTTCAAGATTTTTTTTAAAACCTTTAGTTACTCCTTCAAAAGCATTTTTTACCAAGCCCCTAATTAAACCGTGAAGCATATTGTCTTCTCTTTCGTTATTTGAAATACTGAAAAAAATGTTGTTTCCTTCAACTTTAACTGCCACACGTTTATCAATAGGCTGTATAAGTTTTCCTAAAGGACCGTCTATTTCAAGTAAACTATTTTTAAATTCTACCTTTACTTTATTCGGTAATTGTAATGGTTTTTTTCCTAGCCTGCTCATAATTTACCTCGGTTCAAATCAGGTTGAGGCTGAGAGAGTCTTTAGTTTTTCTTAACCTTAACCTTGTATTACTCTTAACCTGTCTCTACTACCAGGCATAAGCGAGTATTTCCCCGCCCATTTTTTCTATTCGGGCCTTTCTGTCCGTCATTAGACCCTTGGAAGTTGAAATGATGGCCACTCCCATTCCACCCGAAACCTTTGGTATATTTTCGCATTTTTTATAAACTTTTAAACCCGGGCGAGAAATTCTTTTTATGCCTTGCAAAACCTTTTTGCCTTCTGAAGTATATTTAAGATAAACCCTTAGGATTCCCTGTTTATGGTCTTCCATATTTTTGTAATTTGAGATATAGCCTTCTTCTTTAAGAATTTTTGCAATTTCAACTTTAATCGTAGAAGAAGGTATATCAACTTTCTCAAACAATTTGCTGTTGGCGTTTCTAATTCTAGTTAGCATGTCGCTTATTGGATCAGTAAGCATTCTTTAACCTCTCTTAACTTCAGGGGTAAGGGATAAGTGGTAAGTGGTAAGTGATAAGTTAACTTCAAAATCTTTTCGAGTCTTTAACTTACCCCTTAACACTTACAACTTACCACTATCTCTAAGTTACCAGCTTGATTTTGTAACTCCCGGGATTTCTCCCATGTGGGCAAGTTTTCTAAAACAGATTCTGCATAGGCCGAAATCTCTATAAAAACCCCTTGCCCTTCCGCACAAACGGCAACGATTCCTATACTTTGTTTCGTATTTTAGAGGTTTTCTCATTTTGGCCATTGCGGCTAAAGTTGACATTTATTTTCTCCTACTTCAGTGATAAGGGATAAGTGGTAAGAATTAAGTTAACTGCTTTAAATCTCTTTACGCTGTTTTTACTTAATCCTTACCCCTTACCACTTACCGCTGTCTTTTTATTATCTTTTCTTGAACGGCATCCCCATCAGAGTTAACAGTTCTCTTGCCTGTTCATTATTTTTTGTTGAAGTTACTATAGTAATATTCATTCCGCGCGCCTTATCTGATTTTTCAACGCTGACTTCAGGAAACACGTACTGCTCTTCAAGCCCCAAATTGTAATTGCCCTGACCGTCAAATGCATTCGGCTCAATACCGCGAAAATCTCTAATTCTGGGAATAGCAATATTTACGAGCCTGTCAAAAAACTCATACATCCTGTTTCCTCTTAAAGTCACCTTGATTCCGATAGGCATTCCCTGCCTTATTTTAAAATTTGAAATTGCTTTCTTCGCGCGGCAAACTTTGGGTTTTTGACCGGTAATAGCCGAAAGTTCTGCGGCAGCGACATCCAAAGCCTTAATATTTTCTTTGGCCTCGCCAACACCGATATTTACAACTATTTTCTCCAGCTTCGGAACCTGATTAAAATTTTCCAAATTAAATTTTTTAACCAATTCGGGCGCAATCGTTTTTTGATATCCTTCTTTTGATCTTGGCATCATGTGAATTTTCCTTAAAATTATACTATCATTTCACCGCATCTGCGGCATAGTCTGATCTTTTTGCCGTCCGAAAGCCTGTCAAATTTCGGCCTGTTCGGCTGGTTACATTTCGGGCAAAGAAGCTGAACCTTTGAAATATTTATGGGTGATTCCTTTTCCCTTATTCCTCCCGGATCCGTCTGTGTTGGTTTGGTGTGGCGTTTAACAAAATTTATTTTAGCAACTATAAGACGGCTTTCGTCAGGAAAAACCTTCAAAACCTCGCCGCGTTTTCCTTTGTCTTTTCCCGATATAATTACAACTTTATCTTTTTTCTTTATATGAAGCATAATATTTTCCCTTCCTATTATAAAACTTCAGGCGCTAACGAAATTATTTTAATAAAATTTTTCTCCCTCAACTCTCTTGCAACGGGGCCAAAAATACGTGTTCCTTTCGGTTCTCCTTCATCATCAATAATTACCGCGGCATTGTCATCAAATTTAATATATGTCCCGTCCGCCCTTCTTGATTCCTTAACCGTTCTTACAATCACGGCTTTTACAACTTCACCCTTTTTTAGGCCGCCCTGAGGAATTGCAGACTGCACGGAAGCAACTATAAGATCGCCAAGCCCGGCATACCGGCGCCTCATTCCTTTCAAAACCCTGAAGCAGCGAATTTTTTTGGCGCCCGAGTTATCTGCTACGTTTAAAATAGACCTTTCCTGTATCATTTATCAGCCTCTACTTTGCTTTTTGAATAACTTCCAACAGTCTCCATCTTTTAAGTTTTGACAGCGGACGAGTTTCGGCAATCTTCACCTGATCGCCCGTATGAGATTCGTTTTTTTCGTCATGAACATAATATTTTGCATCGCGCTTTAGCACCTTGTCGTAGAAAGGATGCCTAAAACTTCTTGAAACTTCAACTATCCGAGTTTTATTGCTTTTGTCGCTGGTTACTATCCCCGTTTTTAGTTTTCTTTTTGTTCTTTCCATGCCATTCCTTCCTATAAATTATTTTGACTGACTTTGTTCCGCAGAACGAATTTCATTTTCTCTCATTAAAGTTTTAGTTTTTGCTATGATCCTTCTTAAGTCTCTTATTTCAATGGCATTTTTAACCGGTGTAGACGAATGCCTGAACCTAAGACGAAAAAGTTTATCTTGACTATCTCTTAGTTTAGCCGAAAGTTCTAAAGGAGACATACTTTTAATCTCCAGCCAATTTCTTGATTTCATAGTTTATCCGCCTTTGCACCGCGCCTGCCGGCGGGCAGGGATTTCGCCGAAGCTATGAAGAATACCACGAGTGCAAACTCGTGGAAGCTTCATATTTCCTGCCTCATTACAAATTTTGTTTTAATCGGGAGTTTGTGCGCTGCAAGCATCATTGCCTTTTTTGCGTCTTCAACGCTTACCCCTTCAAGCTCAAACATAATTCTGCCGGGTTTAACTACAGCGACCCACCACTGAACGTCTCCTTTTCCCTTTCCCATTCTGGTTTCGGCCGGTTTTTTAGTGAAAGGCTTGTCAGGAAAAATTCTTACCCAGAGTTTTCCGCCTTTTTTAATAAATTTTGCCAAAGCAATGCGGGCCGCTTCAATCTGATTACTTTTGATCCACGCCGGTTCCAACGCCTGAAGGCCGTATTTTCCGAACGCCAGAGAGGTTCCGCCCTTGGAATACCCTTTCATCCGTCCCCGCTGTTGTTTTCTATATTTTACTCTTTTAGGCATTAACATATTTTTTCCTAGGCTACTATTCTTTTGTTTCCGTCCCTTTTTCCGGAATTATTTCTTCTTTGACTTCGGTTGCAGGCTCAATATCCGCTACTTTGACATTATCAATAACCTTTGCCTCTTCCATAAGTTCTTTTTCAGTCTTTTTGAAAAGTTCTTTTTTAAATATCCACACTTTTACGCCGATCTGCCCCATTGTGGTAAAGGCTTCGGCAAAACCATAATCTATATCAGCCCTAAAAGTCTGAAGAGGAATTCTCCCTTCCCTGAGCCATTCTCTTCTGGCAATTTCAGCTCCGCCAAGCCTGCCGCCAACCTGAACCTTTATTCCTTTCGCACCGCTCTGCATAGCTTTTTCAATGGCTTTCTTCATCGCCCTTCTGAAAGCTATTCTTTTTTCAAGCTGTAATGCAATACTCTCAGCAACCAACTGAGAATCAATTTCCGGTTTTTTTATTTCTATAACATTAACAAAAACTTTTCTGGTAGTCATTTGCTCAACATCAGAACGGAGATTCTCTATTTCCTGTCCACCCTTGCCTATAACGATTCCGGGCCGGGCCGTATATATGTTAACTCTGACATATTTACCGGCTCGTTCAATGACGATTTTTGAAACCGCTGCCAAGCGGAGTTTGTCTTTAAGATATCCCTTTATTTTTTGATCTTCTTCAATAAAATCCGGCATCTCTTTAAGATTGAACCATTTTGAGTTCCAGTCTTCAATATAGCCCAAGCGCACACTTTTAGGATGAATTTTCTGCCCCATGATTACCTCTTAAGTTTTCCTTTATCTTTTTCTTTTGTATTTTTCGTTTCTTTTGATATTTTTGCCGGTTTTATTTCTTCTTTAATAGGCGCTGCCTCTTTTTTTCCTTTTAATTTTCTTTCAATCGGCAAAGCATCCGTTACAACCATTGTCAAATGGCACATTTTTCTTCTATAAGGCATTCCTCTGCCCATAGGCCCGGGCCTCATTCTTTTCAAAACCGGCCCTTGCCCCACCCAGCATTCTTTGACGCTCAGATGGCTCATATTCTTAAGGTGCCCTGAGTTTGCCACGGCGCTTCTTAAGGTTTTGAAAATTAACTCTGAAGTCACTTTCGGAGTAAAAGATAATATTTCAAAAGCTTTTTCAACTGGTTTTTTCCTTATAAGGCTTAAAACCTGATTTACCTTTCTTGGGGCATATCTTTGAAAATTTGCCCTTGCTATCGCTTCCATCATTTCCTCTTTTCGTCCAATTTGAGATCTGAAATTTGAAATTCTTAGTTATGTCAGGTCTGCTATTCCCTTAGTATGTGCCATTCCGTGTCCTCTAAAAAATCTTGTAGGCGCAAATTCGCCCAGCTTATGTCCTACCATCTGCTCGGATATATAAATGGGTATGAATTTTTTGCCGTTATGAATCGCTATTGTGTGTCCCACAAAATCCGGAGTAATAGTAGATCTTCTTGCCCAAGTTTTTATGACTTTTTTCTCTTTAGTTTGATTTAAAACCTGCATTTTTTTAAGCAGTTTTTCATCAACATAAGGGCCTTTTTTTGTTGAACGACTCATAATTCCTCCGAAACAAATTCATATTTTAAATTAATATTAGGCATTTGCTTCTGTTACAGTTTTTCCGCGTCTTCTGATAATCATCCAGTCAGAAACTTTTTTTGATTTAGTCTTATATCCTTTTGCCGGCTGGTTCCATGGGCTTCTTGGTTGATTGTTTCCTTTTGATTTTCCTCTTCCGCCTCCGTGAGGATGGTCCACCGCATTCATGGCAGTTCCTCTGACCGTAGGCCTAATTCCTTTGTGACGGCTTCTTCCAGCAGAACCAAGAGTTACATTTTCATGGTCTATGTTTCCCACCTGCCCAATTGTCGCAAAACACTTTACCGAAATAAGCCTTATTTCGCTTGATGGCATCCTGATATGCGCATAGTCTCCTTCTTTTGCGAGCAGCTGGGCGCTAGAACCGGCAGACCGCACAAGCTGTCCGCCTTTTCCCGGAACCATTTCCAAATTATGTATAAATGTGCCTACCGGAATATTTTTAAGCGGTAAAGCATTGCCGACTGCTACTTCCGCATCCTTTCCCGAAGCAACTTCATCCCCTGCTTTTAACCCCACGGGCTGCAAGATATATCTTTTTTCTCCGTCAGAATATTGGAGCAAAGCGATTCTTGAAGACCTGTTCGGATCGTATTCAATAGCTATAACCTTTGCTGCCATATTTATTTTATCTCTTTTGAAATCAATTATCCTGTAGAAACGTTTTTGCCTGCCTCCCTGATGACGCACCATTACTTGCCCGGTATTAATCCGGCCGCCTTGCTTTTTCAATGCTATGATCAGGGACTTTTCGGGCCTTTTCTTTGAAAGATCAGAAAAATCTTCAACTGTTATAAAACGTCTTACGGGAGTGTATGGTTTAAATGTTTTTATCGGCATATGTCCTCACTTCGTTCGGAATCTAAAATCTCAAATTTCAAATTAACTGCACTTCGTTCGGAATCTCAAATCTCAAATTTCAAATTAACTGCACTTCGTTCGGAATCTCAAATCTCA